>CAVJRB010000307.1:0-5969 GCA_963651655.1 bacterium
CGGTCACATCTGTGGCAGTAGAAAGGCTGGTCTGATGGGAACGGTTCTTGAAATCCAAGGTACGGAAGGTGACGGAAATACAGCTGCATTTCTTCCCTTTCCGCCGCATTCTGGTGGCCACAATGTCGCACTGCTCCAGAAGAATGGGAAGCACCTGTTCCACGGACACAATGTCGTCATTGAAGGTTTTTTCCACGCTGAAGCCCTTGCTCTCCTCCGCCTGGGCAAGCACCGGGGAATCATCAATGCCTCTGGCGTACTGGTAAAGCTGGCGCCCCGTCTTTTCTCCAAGCAGAGCCTGGATGGTGGATTCCTTTTCCCTGGCAAGCTCGCCGATGGTATGGATGCCGAAATCCTGCAGCTTTTTCTCGGAGGCTTTGCCAAGGAATAGAAGGTCCCGGATGGGAAGCGGCCACATTTTTTCAGGAATTTCCTCCGGGAAAAGAGTGTGCACCTTGTCCGGCTTCTCGAAATCTGAGGCCATTTTGGCCAGAAGCTTGTTGGTGGAAATGCCCACATTTACTGTAAATCCAAGTTCTTCATGGATCTTATCCTTAATCTGATGAGCTGTTGCAATAGGATCCGGGTAGATCAGGGAAGTGCCCGTCATATCCAGAAACACCTCATCAATGGAAAAGGATTCCACCACAGGGGCATAGTCCCGGCAGATTGCCTTAAACGCCAGGGAATTCTCTGTGTAAAGGCGAAAATCACTGGGCACCACCACAAGATTCGGGCATTTCCGAAGGGCCATCGCCATGGGCTCCCCGGTCTGAATGCCGTATTTCTTGGCTGGAATAGATTTGGCAACTACGATTCCAGTGCGCTTCTTGGGATCTCCGCCTACCACAGAAGGGATTTCCCGCAGATCCGGAAGCCCTTCTTTCACCCGTCTGGCCGCTTCCCAGGAGAGAAAGGCGCTGTTTACATCTACATGAAAAATTAAACGCTCTATAAGAGATCACCTCCTATACGCCCTGCGTAAATCGTGTTGAAAAACATTTCTGCAATCTGCCAGCCTCACTTTGCAGTATCCTTCACACAAATGAAATCGTTACAGACTGCAGAAATTCATCTGCCTTATCTCTTAATCACAATGATAAGCCGCCTTCTGCTCCTCCGTCAGAACCTCGCCGTCCAGGAACTCCTTACCATTTGCATAAGTCTCATCCATAGAAAGGAACGGCACTCCGTAAATGGTATCCACACCGTCAAAGATCAGCACCTCGCCCTTTTCGTTCATGCCAAGACCGCCCTTGATTCTGGCAATCGGGGAGGATGGCTCTTCCCGGCTGTATACGTCCAGTCTGGTCTCTCCGTTGTCAGAAAGGTACAGAGCTGTGAAATAAGGCTGTCCTTCCGGTGCATCAAAATTATATAAGGTATTGGCCTGAGAAATTGTCACGATTACCTCACCAGTGGAAGTGTCTACAATATAGGCTCCCTTGTCACTGCTGCAAAGAAGGGCATATCTGTTATTTACACATCCCATCCAGGAAAATTCTCCAAGATCCATGCGGGCAATCTCTTTTTTCTCTACATAATCGTACAGTACATAGTCGGTTTCCCCTGCAGGCTGGTAAAGCACATAATGAACTTCCCCGCTGCTGCTTGAATTTGTTTCTTCAACAGACAAAACTTCCTTTCTGTCCGGATCCAGAATCACCAGCGTACTGGTATCACCGCCGTCATTTCTTTCTTCGATCAGATAACCATCCTGGGAAATAAATGCCATGGTACAGTCCTCTGGTACTTCCTCTGTATAAACTGGCTCCAGCTCATCTGCGGGCTTGTCTGTCTTATCATAGCTATATTTTTTCAAAACACCGTCTTCTACCATATAAGCAGCGTCTGCTTCCAGATTGCCACTTACTCCATCTGGAAGATTGGTAATCAGTTCTCCTGTTTCACCGTCATAGACACTGATGGTTCCATCCAGATTATCACAGCTGACCAGACTATCATTGATGACATTCATATAAGAAACTTCTTCGTCAAACTCAGAGCCCTTCAGCGTAGACAGATTCACGATGTAAGAATTCGTGGTACAGTTCACCGCAATCATTTCCTGACGCTGGATCACATGTTCAATCTTCTCACTGGAACGCTTCTTCATAGCCGCTGTTTTTTCAGTGCTGCGGTCATTGAGCTGGTAAATACGCACTTCAAAGGTATTATATGCATACGTTACAACATAGGTACTTCCTGCACAGATTTCTGAACATTCCATTCCATCTCCGGCAAGGCTTCCAACTGTATATGGATCCTTTGTATATTCCACATATTCCAGGGTTCCGTCCGAATCGCAAACTGCGAAGGTGGTCTTTTTCCCGTCCCCTGTATATACTGCATCCGCAATATTGCCTGCAGCACTGTAGGTTTTTTCTATTTCTCCTGTTTCCATAGACGCACAGTTCAGCTGGTTTCCGTCATAGAAATAGATCAGTTCCCGGCGGGTATCTGCGTAGCAGACGTTTGTTCCAACTTTATTTGTAGTTTTATGGACCTGATTTTTGTCCATATCCACGTATCCAAATACACCCTCCTGATAGGTGAAAAACAGTCTGCTGCCGCACCAGGAGCTTTCATTGGAAAAACAGCTGACATATTTCTCATCATTGAGAAACTTCACAGTACTTCCTGTATGGGTGTTTATAATATAGAGATTATTGTGATCATCCTCATCCCCGTCCAGGATTTCTGTAACTGCGGCATATCTGCCGTCATCACTCATTCCCCAAAATGCCATGTCGCCGTTCTCCCAGGTGCGCTCTGAAAGCAGCGTTCCATCTGCTGTATAGAAGGTCATGGTGCTTTCAGAGGAATTGAAAACACTGACCGTAGAGCCATCTGCACTTGCACTGACGGTCATGCCGTGAGCACCCTGCCAGAGTACTTCCATGGTATTCAGATCAATGACCTGGATTCCGTCTCTTCCTGCAATGGCACAGCGGTGATCCCCGAAAAAGGCAATCTTGGAATTGCAGCTTTTGTATCCGTTATAATCCGGATCTACCGGAAAATCTGCCACTGTTTTGCCGGATTTGATGTCATAAAAATGAAGTGTATAGTCTACCGAGCTTGTAAGATCAATATAAGCAATATAATCATCATAAGGACTTACAGCAGCTGCATCCATAGTCTGGGTCTTCACATTACTTCTCGCTGCGTATCCCTTCTGGTAATCGTAAGTCTGCAAAGCGTTGGTAAGGGATGCCATAGCCGCGCCCTCAAAAGGACGGTCATCCCCTAAGTCCTCCGGAAGCCCTTCCATGGCAAGCATAGCTGCCAGCTTCAGGTTATCCGCAGAATAAGCGGTATCGGAATACTCTGCCAGCAGATAGGACTGGGCAGACTGGGTCTTTTCCACCTGTTTCTGCAGCTTCTGGTTCTCTCTAACAGACATGGCAAGAAAGGCACAGACTACAGCAAAGCTGACTCCGCCGGCTGCAATGCCTCGCTGAAGCTGGCGCTGCCGTTCTCTTTGACGGAGCTGGTCGAACTCACAGTGAAGCATAGCTGCCACAATACGCAGCTGCTCCACTCTCATCTTGTGCTTTTGCTTCGCCGGCGTCTCGCCGCGCACATCTGCAGCCAGAGGCTCTACCTCTACTTCCTGCCCGTCGATCACCGGATGGGTGATGGCATAGGGAAAGCTGTCCACAGGTTCCCCTTCTGCAAGCACCGCAATAATATGATCGCTGCCCCGAAGCTTCTGGAACAGCTCGATCTCACGCATGCACCACTTGGATTCCTGAAGCCTTGGGGTACAGATCACAATGAGAAACTCAGACTGTCCAAGGGCCTCCTCAATATTGTTGTACAGACTGCTGGAGCTTGGCAGCTCGTCCACATCACGGAAGATCCTGCCTACCTTTTTCCGTCCAAGCTTGGCTGCCAGATTCGCCGGGACACGGTAATTTTCCAGCATAGTATGAAGGATCTTTGCCACAAACTCGTCATTTCCGCCGTGCCTGTAGCTGATAAAGGCCGTGTATTTCCAGTTTTCCATTTTATTCACACCTCTCATAGCTTCGTAAAAATACAGATTTCTCGATGGTATAAACATCTGAAAGATCGTCCTCACGGACTGCAATGTAATCGCCCTTGGCGCCTTTTAAATATTTGTATTTGTCCCACTGGGTGAACACCTTGGCAGAGGCCTGAAGCTCCCTGGCGTAAATATGGTATTTGCCCCTGGCCTGGCAGGTTCTGATGTATGGCGCCAGCTGGTAGGCTTCGCCTGTAATGGTGTTGTGGATCACAGGGGAGCTCTCTCCTGTATATTCCGGGCTGCCCCGGTTTCCTCTAAGAAGGTACAGGTGATCTCCATATTCAGCTCATTGTCCTCCACAACCAGGATCCGCTTCTGGCTCCAGTCGGGAACCGTCTCTATGGGTTCCTCGGTCTTCGGGGAAGGAAGCTCCGGCTCTGAGGCCTTCATGGGAATGACCACATGGAAGCAGGCGCCCTCGCCCGGCTCGCTGGTAAGCTGGATCATGCCGTTCATCAGATGGATCAGGTTCCGGGTGATGGTCATTCCAAGTCCGGTTCCCTGCAGGCTCTGTGTCTCCGTGGCACGCTCAAATGGTTCAAAAATATGGGTCTGGAACGCCTCCGTCATTCCCACTCCATTGTCCTTCACCTGGAAATGGATGTTCCGGTATCTGGTATTGGTATTCTGATCCTCCCACGCAGAGAATTCGATTCTGCCCCCATCCGGGGTGAATTTCACCGCGTTTGACAGAAGGTTCATCAAAATCTGCTGGATGCGCAGGGAATCTCCCAGGAAGGTACCCTCCGGCAGGGAAAAGGAGGTGACAAGCTGATGGCGGTGCCGGTTAATGCCCGGACGGATCAGTTCTGTAATCTCCTCAGTAAGCGTGTTCAGGTTCACCGGCTGTTCATCCAGGATCACCTTTCCGCTCTCAATGCGGCTTACATCCAGAACGTCATTGATCAGATCCAACAGGATCTGGGAGGATCTCTTGATCTTGGAAATATTTTCCTTCAGGACATCCGGGGAATCCATATGCCGCTCCAGAATCTGAGTAAATCCGGCGATGGCATTCATTGGGGTACGGATGTCATGGGACATATTGGAAAGGAATTCTGTCTTCGCACGGCTGGCCTGTCTGGCCGCCTCGCAGGCTGCGCGAAGAGCCTCCTGCTCATCAATCTCTTTCTGGCGAAGCTCGGTCACATCCCGGATGGCCATGGTCACATACTTCAGTTCTTCCCCTTCTCCAAAAAGAAGCAGGGTCACGCGGAAATACTGGGGTGTGTCTGCCTTGGGAACCATATGGCAGTAGTCCTGCTCCCAGGTGGTTTTGCCCTTCTCATACAGTTCCTTAAAAAAGTCAAGGCTTAAGTCCGCCACTTCCTTTGGCATTCCGGCCTCGTCTTTGTTCCGCTCATTCCAGATACGGATCACATCAGAATAAGCACCGGAATGGGCCAGCTTGCCCTTATGAATATCATCCTTCACCAAACGGTAGGTGTCGTTTGGCACATCGATCTGCATGATGGTGAAATACATGGTTCCAAGGGAATGAATGATCTGCTCATTCTCCAGCTTCTTCTGCTGCTGAAGCTGGTACTGCAGGGTAATATCGGTAAGAGTCATCTGGATCAGCAGATTGCCGTCAGAATCCCGGAGGCACTGCTGCAGAGCGTTTAATCTGCGGTAGCCGCCTTTGCCGTTTTCTACAGAAAACTCACATTCATTGCGGTCATTTTCACGGTTCAGGGCACAGTGATTCTGAAGAAAGGCCAGACGGTCATCGGGATGGATCCTGGGCAGAAGGTCATTCACGCTCTTATGCAGGCACTCTTCCATGGAGGAAAAGCCAAGAAGCTTCCATGCGGCCGGGTTCACAAGAGTGATCTTCTGCATGCCGTCCTCAAAGGTGAAGCGCAGGATTCCGCATTTCACGGAATTCAGTACCCGCTCCAGCACTTCCTTTTGC
>CAVJRB010000308.1:0-2203 GCA_963651655.1 bacterium
CGTTCCGCCTGGCTTCCGGTAATCAGGGAAACACTTAAAGAAGGGGCAAATCTGGCAAGCTCTTCACCCCAGTTGAAAACAAGGGCTGCAGGGGCAACTACCAGGGACGTGCCGGTTTTTCCCTCAAGCTTTGCGGCGAGAAGAACTGCAATAACCTGCAGTGTTTTTCCAAGGCCCATATCGTCGGCAAGGATGCCGCCAAATTTCCAGGCTTCCAGAGTACGGAGCCATTTGTAACCGTTTTTCTGATATTGCCGCATAATTTTGGACAGACTTTCTGGTTCTTCAAAGTCAGCGTCGTTAATGGTTTTGAACCCCTTTACAATTTCGCGGAAATGGCGGTCACGGTTGGCGTATATATTTTCGTTGCTTTCCAGCATCTGATCCAGATACAGGGTGCGGTATGCAGGAAGGTGCATTTTCCCTTTGGCAAATTCTCTGGGAGTAAGGTGGAGAGTTTTCATCAGTTCTGCCAGCATTTCCAGGTTTTGCTCCTGAAGATTTACAAACTCACCGGATTTTAGTTTGTAGTATTTTTTCTTCTGCTGATAGCTTTTTAGAATATCCAGAAGCTCCTGGCTGGAAATATCATCTGTGGAAATGTTCAGATCCAGAAGTCCGCCGGACAAGGATACGCCAACAGAAACTTTTACCGCTTTCAGAGTGTGCTTGTTTCGGAAGCGATTGGTGCAGCGTACCTCGCCAAGTTCCATAAGGGTGTCCGTTCCAGATTCCATCATATGATAAACCATGTCTTCCTCTCCAGCGCAGTGCAGGACATCAAAGTCGGAATCATAGTAAGGAAGCCATTCCATTGCCTGTTCCAGAACACTGTTTTCCAGAGGAAAATCACGGAACTGCTGTTCTGCGCGAATACCGCTGTCGAAGAAGGCCTGGCATACAGAATATTCTTTTTGACCGTAAAAAGAGCTTATTTTGCAGGTGACATTGTCGTTTTCCATATCCAGATAAAATACAAAATGAGCCTCCGGGGTCAAATACTGCCTGAATTTCTTAGGATTTTCTTCTGTAATATCGGCAATATCCTGTAACCGGGGCAGTACATTGTGGTAAAAATTGGACAGTGTATTGCGACCCATCTGGAAATGGAATTGTCCATTTCGGGAAAGGTCTGACAAGGGCTTGGCCTTTTCCATAAAATCTGGTTCTGCTTTGCAAAAAAGGTCATCCTGAATGAAATATGCAAAGTCCATTCCATGGAATAATTCGGGCAGGTTTCCTTTTACCGTTACGCCATCAAACTGGCGGCTGTTTTGGGACGCGTCCAGGATCTGCATAGTGATTCGCGGATTTCCAACAGAACAATGTAGCTGGGCTTTCTTTTTAGTGGCGGAGACGGACTTGTCTTCAAACTCAATTTTGTCGTCTGCCAGATTCTCATAAAAGCTGTCCAGGCGCCAACCAAACAACTCCAGGGAACTGCCTACGTTAAATTTCTTAGGAAGGTATGTGCCGGAAGCTTCGATTTTATTTACGAAACGTGCTTCCTCGCGGACAATCTGGTCAATAAAGCGAATCCATTTACGGCTTTTTTCCGTAAAATCCTGCAGCTTGTGACTGATCGTGGTGCTTGTTCCATATTTGACTGTTTCGCTGTTATGAACCTGATGACAGAAGTCATCCAGTTTTTTCACAACAAACAGCTTGTCCGCGCCGACTTTAAATGAGACAGATAACTGGCTGTCCTTTTGCGTCAGGCGGGGAATCAGGGAAACACTGGGAGCAGAAGGCGCTGGCGGTTCCTTCTGGAGGCTTTTGATCTGTCCTTTCCGGTAGGCGGACAGAAGATAATTGCCGTTCAGATCAGTTGCATCTGCAAAATTATTTTGTTTTACAAAATCTCTGATGTAAAAGGCAAGGGCAGCAGTATACTGACATTTGGAACTGTCAGTATACCAGCCCCAGTATTTCCTGCTGCATTCCGGACAGTGACATCTGGCGTAAGTCACTTCCTTATTATTGAAAGTAATCGTTGTATGAAAGATGTCTCTGCCAGCGTTAAAGACGGCGTCCGCCTGCCCGCAGCGTTCTCCTAAGGCGGAGTAGCCGCTTGAGAAATCTGTGATGTTTATTTTATTCTGACGGTAGATTGCTTCACCATTTTTCTTCTCTTTGGCAGAAAGATTCAAAGATGCAAGAATCTTGTCACCGTCAAAATAAGTATAATTTCTCAGCTTAAGGA
>CAVJRB010000308.1:2213-6423 GCA_963651655.1 bacterium
GCTTAAGGAGATTCTCCTCTGATGCGGAATCATCCTCAGAATCATTGTCGTTACGGGCACCGCCAAGTAACTGATACATATCGTTTCTTTTTTGTTTTTCCAATTCCTCCTGACGTCTGCGCTCTTCAAGAAGCTGCTGTTCCCGGGCTTCACGCTCTGCGCGCAGTTTCTCCTGGCGCTGTCTTTCAAGTTCTTCCTGCTTTTTCTGGGCTGCTCTTCTTTTGGCCTTTTCCTGTTCCCGTTTAAGACGGCGCTCTTCCATTTCTTTCTTTTTTGCTTCTTCCAGTTTGCGAAGTTTTTCTTCCTGTCTCATACGTTCTGCTTCCTTTTGATATTGTTCTGCGCGTTTGCGTGCTTCTTCTAACTGCTGTTTTTCCAGGTCTTTTTCCTTATTTTCAACAGCGTATAAGACCGCTGCAACATGTTCGCAAAGTTTCATGCTTTTGGACAGAGGGCACTGGCAGCGGGCTCCTTTAATTTTTTTGTCTTTTATGGAGAAAGAAACCTCATATCTTTTATCCGCAAGAACACTGGCAGTGTAGCGGTCATTATTTTCTGTTATATTAAATACCCGTTTGTTCTGGTAAAACTGCATTCCTTTGTCCAGGGTAGTGGGCCAGAAAAATTTTTTCCATTCTATCATTTTTTCTCTTTCTCTTTCTTATCTTTTGGAAACATGCCGTCCAGGAGCTTGGAGAGTTCGTTTGCGTGTTTTTTGATGCCGGAGAAGCGGTCGTTCATGTTTTTGTGTTCGTAGCGGAACTGGGCAGCATATTTTTGTAATGGGGTGGTTCGTTTCATAATAAAAATCTCCTGCCAGGGTAGAACCTTCTTTATTACAATATGAAAGTGCAGGAAAAAGGTGCGTACCTGGCAGGAGCGTGTGAAATTTATCGGCTGATGATCATTTTACAGATGGGATTTCCCATGGAAGAGAATTTCTCTTCATATTCGGTCATGACATTTCCTTTCATCATTTCTTCGTTGTGATGAAGGTCAAAGGTGTGGGCTTCTAATTTCCATCCGGCTTCCGGAACTTCCTCCAGGGAAAAGTCAAAGAGACCGCGGTTGTCGGTTTTGAACTCAATGGTGCCTTCCGGGGTGAGAATCTGGTCATAGCGAGCGAGAAATTCACGGGAAGTCAGTCTTCTGGAGGCATGGCGGGCCTTGGGCCATGGATCGGAGAAGTTCAGATAAATTTTTGCCACTTCCCCTTTTTCAAAAACTTCCGGAAGAAGTCTGGCGTCCATACGCATGAACATTAAATTGGAAAGATTTTCTCCCTCTTCTGCAAGAGCCTCCCGCTTCTGGATAGCGCGAAGGAGTACGCTGTCATACATTTCGATTCCGATATAATTGATCTCCGGGTGAAGCCGGGCCATATCCATAAGAAAGCGGCCTTTTCCCATGCCTACTTCCAGGTGGATGGGCTGGTTCTGCGGGAAAACTTTGTCCCAGTGTCCCTTATTTTCCTGGGGATTCTGGATTACATAAATACTTTCTTCAATGGCGTCTTTGGCGCCGGGGATATTTCTAAGTCGCATAAATGCCTCCTGACATAATGTTTTGATATTTAAAACAGCTGATACAGCAAAAATTAAGACAGATTCATATGGGCTCTGTTTATGATTTCATGCAGACGATATCTGTTTTCATGAAACCTACTATACATGATTTCCCGTGTTTTCGCAATAATAGGATAAGGAAAGCAGAGCCTGAAAAAATTATAACTGGCAGGCAAACTTTCCTATTATAATAAATACGTGTACCCATTATGAAAAATTGGTATGACAGATTTTGAAAAGATTGTTAATTTTTAGTCACATTATCTGGAATTTTGGTGCATTTTTATGAAAAATTTAGGCAAACTTTGACTGGCTTTTTCTGTGAAATAGATGTAAAATACTTAAAAATTGAAAAGGAGGGGAAAAATGGAACAGATAATCGGTAAGTTATCCGAGATAGAGACCACTGCACAGAGCATTATGAAAGATGCCGCGCAGAAGAAGAAAGCTCTTTCAGCTGAGATGGAAAGGCAGTCCAAGGAATTCGACACCCAGCTGGAGAAACAGACCGAAGAGCAGATTCAGGAAATACGCCGTAATCTTGAAGGTGAGAAGGACAAGCGCCTTGCTTCCCTGCGTAAAGATACACAGGCAGCCTTAAGCGAGCTCGACGCCTATTACGCTAAGAATCACGAACGCCTTTCCAAAGAAATTTTTGAAAAGATCATTCAGGAGGAAGTGATGTAATGGGAAGCGTTCTTTCCTACAGCGGAGTTTCCACGAAAATACGCGCTATGAGCAGTCATCTGGTAACAGATGAACAGCTTCAGGAAATCGTTCGATTTTCGGACGTTCCACAGGTAGCTGCTTATTTGAAAAAAACGCCGGAATACGCCAAGGCCTGGTCTGATCTTGATGAGAACAACCTTCATCGAGGTGAGATCGAGAAGCTTCTGAAGAAATCCATTTTCGGAAATTTCTCCCGCATTTATAATTTTGCAAACAAGGAACAGCGCAAATTCCTGGCACTTTATTCCAAGCGCTACGAAATCCGTGTTCTGAAAGAGATCCTTACGAATCTCTTTGATCACAGAAGCACCAATCCTGTGGATATGAGTCCTTACCGCGACTTTTTCCTGCACCATTCCAAGCTGGATCTTGACAGACTGGCAGGTGCCGGAAATATGGACGAATTCATGACAGCCCTGAAGGGAAATGAATTCTACGCTCCTCTTTTGAGCGTATATGAGAACGGCAATGGACTTTTATTTGACTACGGAATGGCTCTTGATCTTTATTATTTCAATCAGATCTGGAGTGTCCGCAAAAAGTTATTCAAGGGAAATGACTTAGACGAGATTACCAAGGCTTACGGCGAGAAATTTGATATGCTGAATCTGCAGTTTATCCTGAGATCCAAGCGTTATTACAAAATGGAGCCCGCAGCCATCTACGCACAGCTGATTCCCGTGAATTATAAACTAAAGAAAGAAGAAATCACAGCCATGGTAGAAGCTACCAGCAGTGAAGAAGGTGAGCAGATTTTCAACCGTACCTGGTACGGCCGGAAATATCAGCAGATGAACCTGATTTCCATGGAGGAGCTTTATAACAACATGCTTCGTACTGTCCTGGAAAAAGAGGCTCGCAAGGATCCTTATTCCGTAGCTGTTTTGTATTCTTATCTTTATCACAAAGAACATGAGGTAAACCGTCTGACCATCGCACTGGAGTGTGTTCGTTACCAGGTTGATCCGGACGAGGCAATGCGTTATGTTCACAACAATTAGTAACCCGGAGGTAGCAATGTGATTGAGAAAATGAAATTTGTCAGCATTACCGGGCCAAGGGAGGATATCGACCGAGTTGTAAACAATTACCTCAGCCGGTATGAGATTCATCTGGAAAATGCTCTTACAGAGCTGACAGATGTGAAGAATCTTTCCCCGTACCTTGAGATCAATCCGTATAAAGAAGCTTTAAGCACCATCGGAAGCTTCTATGAAGAGGTTGAGAACCCGGAGCAGGCTTCTGCGAAGAAGCTTCCAATCGAAAAAGCGCTCTCTCTTGTACAGCAGATCAAAGACGAAGCGGACGTTCTGAATAAGACCCGCCAGGAACTGGAAGAGAAACGTGATTCCCTGTCAGAATCACTTCGAATCATCTATCCGTTCCGAAATGTAGACTTTGATGTGCAGTCTATCCTGAAAATGCGTTATATCCATTATCGCTTTGGACGGATCGAGAAAGATTATTTCGAGAAATTCAAAACCTACATTTATGACAATCTGGACACGATTTTCATTAAATGTGATGAAGACGAACGTTATATCTGGGGAATTTATTTTGTTCCCGTTCACGAAGCACAGCGGATCCATGCCGTATATTCTGCTATGCACTTTGAAAAAATTTATGTACCGGATCAGTATGATGGAACTGCCAAGGCTGCTTTCACAGCACTTGAAGCAGAGTATAAGAAGACGATCGCTGACCTGGATGCAAACAAAGCGGCAAGAAAAGCTTTCTTTAAGAAATATGCATCTGATATTGCTTCAAGCAAGCTGACACTTTCCCAGTTTTCACGGAACTTTGATATCCGTAAGCTGGCAGCCTGCACACATGGAGACAACAGTGCGGATGCGTCAGCTGATTATAAGCCAAAGGAGCCGTTCTATATTCTTTGCGGCTGGATGACAGAGAAAGAT
>CAVJRB010000308.1:6493-21330 GCA_963651655.1 bacterium
AGAATGAGCAGGAGGATGCCCACAAGACACCGCCTACCAAGCTGAAGAACCCCAAGCTTTTCAAGCCATTCGAAATGTACACCAAAATGTATGGCCTTCCGGCTTACGGAGAGATGGACCCCACCTGGTTTATTGCCCTTACTTATTCCTTTATTTTCGGCGCAATGTTCGGAGATGCAGGACAGGGACTGGTTTTACTTATCGGCGGGTTCCTTCTTTACAAGTTCAAGCATATTGACCTTGCCGGAATCATCAGCTGTGCCGGAATCTTTTCCACATTCTTTGGCTTCATGTTCGGCAGCTTCTTTGGATTTGAGGATATTATAGAACCTGTCTGGCTGCGCCCAATGGATGCCATGATGGATGTGCCTTTTATTGGAAAACTGAACACCGTATTTATTATCGCCATCGGCTTTGGTATGGGAATCATTCTTCTGTGTATGATTTTTAATATTATGAATTCCCTGAAAGCGAAAGATACAGAGAAGGTATGGTTCGATACCAACTCTGTTGCAGGCCTTGTATTCTATGGCTCCGCAGTTATTGTAATTGCGCTGTTTATGACAGGACATAAGCTTCCGGGCGGTATTGTTCTTTGCATTATGTTTATCCTTCCGCTGCTTGTAATGTTCTTAAAAGAGCCTCTTACAAATCTTGTGGAAAAGAAACCGGCAGCTTTTGAAGGCGGTGTGGGAATGTTTATCGTTCAGGGATTTTTCGAAATGTTCGAGGTTCTTCTGAGCTACTTCTCCAACACACTTTCTTTCGTGCGTATCGGAGCTTATGCAGTCAGCCATGCGGCTATGATGCAGGTTGTGCTGATGCTGGCCGGTGCTGAGAACGGAAGCCCGAACTGGGTAGTGATCGTTCTTGGAAATATTTTCGTATGCGGTCTTGAGGGCCTGATCGTTGGTATCCAGGTACTCAGACTTGAATATTACGAGATGTTCAGCCGTTTCTACAAAGGAAGCGGAAGAAAATTCGAGCCGTTCCGTTCTGATGCGGAGGCAAAATAAATTTAATTTATGAAAGATTGAATTACGAGGAGGTCAATTATCATGACAGTTATGACACAGATTATCTTAGCAGTAGCGCTTGTATTAAGCATTATCGTTCCATTTGGTTATTATTTCATCGGCGAGAAGAGCCGTGGACGTTACAAAACAACAATCGCAACAAACGCATTTTTCTTCTTTGGTACCATGTTAGTAGCAGCAATGGTTATGTTTGCAGGAAGCTCTTCTGTACAGGCTGCAACAAGCGCTGATGCAGGTCTTGCAACAGGTCTTGGATATATCGCAGCAGCTCTTGTTACAGGTCTTTCCTGTATCGGTGGTGGTATTGCCGTAGCCAGTGCGGCAAGTGCAGCTCTTGGTGCGATCAGCGAGGATCAGAGCATTCTTGGTAAATCTCTTATCTTCGTAGGTCTTGCCGAAGGTGTTGCTCTTTATGGTCTGATCATTTCCTTCATGATCATCGGTAAATTATAATTATGAAAATGTTTTTGATCAGTGACAACATCGATACCTGCACAGGGATGAGACTGGCAGGTGTGGAAGGCGTTGTAGTCCATGAGCGTGACGAACTGAAGGACGCTCTGGAAAAAGCGATCGCCAACAAAGAAATCGGGATACTCCTTCTGACCGAGAAATTCGGCCGGGAGTTTCCCCAGATCGTGGACGATGTAAAGCTGAACCATAAAACGCCTTTGATCATCGAAATCCCTGACAGGCATGGTACAGGCCGAGGACCTGATTTTATCACTTCATATGTGAACGAAGCCATTGGCTTAAAGTTATAGGCAGGAGAAGACCAAGCATGACAATTGAAGAAAAACTGCAGCATTTCTATGATACTTCCGTTGCGGAAGCCCAGACGGAGGCTGAGAATACACTGGAAGCCCATAAGAAGAGCCTGGAAGAAATGCTGGAAAAGCATAAAGAATCAAGAAAAATGGATGCCGAGGCACAGATCAAGGCCGAGACAGAAAATGCAACCCGTGAGGTAAACAAGGCACTTTCTGCTGAGCAGCTGACTTTAAGACGTGACTGGACAACCAAACAGAATGAGCTTAGAAATGAGCTTTTTGTAGAAGTTAAGAATCATCTGGAAGACTTTATGGCAAGCCCGGAATATCAGGATTATCTTTGCCAGAAGATCCAGAAGGCAAGAGAGTTTGCGGGAAATGACGAGATATTCATCTATCTTTCCCCGGAAGATACAGCACTGCAGCGTTCCATTGTGGCAAAAACAGGATTTACTGTTGAGATTTCTAATGAGCCGTTTATGGGCGGCATCAAGGCTACCATCCCGGTGAAGAACATCCTGATCGACAACTCTTTTATGGGCGCTTATGAAACACTGAAGAAAGAATTTAAATTTGACGGAGGGCTGAGCCATGAATAAAACAGGTATTATCTACGGCGTTAACGGTCCTGTTATTTATCTGAAAGGTGATCCCGGATTCAAGATTTCCGAGATGGTTTATGTTGGACCTGAGAAACTGGTGGGTGAGGTCATTGGTCTGAAAAAGGGCATGACTACTGTACAGGTTTTCGAGGAGACAACAGGACTGAAGCCTGGGGACACAGTAATGGGAACAGGCGATGCCATTTCCGTTCTTCTTGGACCTGGAATCATCCACAACATTTTCGATGGTATCCAGCGTCCTCTGGAGGAGATTGCCAAGTCCTCCGGTAAATATATTTCCCGTGGTGTCAGTGTTGATTCCCTTGACACTTCCAAGAAATGGGATGTACACGTAACCGTTAAGGTTGGAGATGTGGTAAGCGCAGGAACTATCATTGCCGAGACACAGGAGACCGCTTCCATTCTTCACAAATCCATGGTTCCTCCTACAATTGGAGGAGAGGCTGAGGTTATTAAGGCTGTTCCGGATGGAGCTTATACCATTCTGGAGCCTATCGTAACTGTTCGTCTTTCTGACGGCAGCGAGAAAGAGATCGCTCTTGCTCAGAAATGGCCGATTCGTGTTCCAAGACCAACCTACAAACGTTTCCCTGCAAGCGTTCCGCTGGTAACCGGACAGCGTATCCTGGATACCCTTTTCCCCATTGCAAAGGGCGGTACAGCAGCAATCCCTGGCGGTTTCGGTACTGGAAAAACCATGACACAGCACCAGATCGCAAAGTGGTCTGACGCAGATATCATTATCTATATTGGATGCGGTGAGCGTGGAAACGAGATGACACAGGTTCTGGAGGACTTCAGTAAACTGATCGACCCGAAATCCGGAAACCTGATGATGGACCGTACAACCCTGATCGCCAATACTTCCAACATGCCTGTTGCAGCCCGTGAGGCTTCTATTTATACAGGTGTAACACTTGCTGAGTATTACCGTGACATGGGTTATGATGTTGCAATCATGGCAGACTCCACTTCCCGTTGGGCTGAGGCTCTTCGTGAGTTATCCGGACGTCTGGAGGAGATGCCTGCTGAGGAAGGTTTCCCGGCTTATCTGGCTTCCAAGCTTTCTGCTTTCTATGAGAGAGCTGGTATGATGCAGAACTTAAACGGCACAGAAGGTTCCGTTTCCATTATCGGAGCGGTTTCCCCACAGGGTGGTGACTTCTCTGAGCCGGTTACACAGAATACAAAGCGTTTCGTCCGCTGCTTCTGGGGACTGGACAAATCTCTTGCATATGCCCGTCATTTCCCGGCAATCCACTGGCTGACCAGCTACAGTGAGTACCTGGAGGATTTGAGTCCATGGTACAGAGACAATGTTTCCAGCAAGTTTGTAAGCGACCGTAACCAGCTGATGGCAATCCTGAACCAGGAGAGTTCTCTTATGGAGATTGTTAAGCTGATTGGTAGTGACGTTCTTCCGGATGATCAGAAGCTGACTCTGGAGATCGCAAGGGTAATCCGTCTGGGATTCCTGCAGCAGAATGCGTTCCATGCAGAGGATACCTGCGTTCCTATGAGCAAGCAGTTTAACATGATGGAGATCATCCTTTATCTTTACGAGAAATGCCGTTCCCTTGTGAACCAGGGAATGCCGGTTTCCGTACTGAAGGAGGACAACATTTTTGAGCGTGTAATTGCCATCAAATATGATGTTCCGAATAACAAACCTGAGATGTTTGACCAGTATAAGGCTGACATCGACAGATTCTATGATAACGTATTAGAGAGAAACGGCTGATAGGGAGGTAAGTTTTTTATGGCAATCGAATATTTAGGCCTTAGTGAAATAAACGGCCCTCTTGTAGTTCTGGAAGGCGTTAAGAACGCTTCCTACGAGGAAATCGTCTCCTTCCGTATGGATGACGGTACCGAAAAACTTGGCCGTATCATTGAAATATACGAGGATAAAGCAGTTATCCAGGTTTTCGAGGGTACAGACAATATGTCCCTTGGAAATACTCATACACGTCTTAGCGGTCATCCGATGGAAATCGGACTTTCCCCGGAGATCCTGGGACGTACCTTTAACGGTATTGGACAGCCTATTGATGGTCTTGGTGAGATCACTCCTGAGGTTAGTCTGAATATCAACGGTTTACCGCTGAACCCGGTTACCCGTGAGTATCCGCGAAACTACATCAATACAGGTATTTCTGCCATTGATGGTCTGACCACACTGATTCGTGGACAGAAGCTTCCGATTTTCTCCGGAAACGGTCTTCCTCATGACAAGCTGGCTGCACAGATCGTGCGTCAGGCTTCTCTGGGCGGCGATTCTGATGAGAATTTCGCCATTGTGTTTGCTGCAATGGGTGTTAAGTATGATGTTGCGGAGTTCTTCCGCAGAACTTTCGAGGAGAGCGGCGCATCTGACCACGTTGTGATGTTCCTGAACCTTGCAAATGACCCGACTGTAGAGCGTCTTCTGACTCCGAAGATCGCACTGACTGCAGCTGAGTATCTTGCTTTTGAAAAGGGTATGCATATCCTGGTTATCCTGACAGATATTACTTCTTTCTGTGAGGCTATGCGTGAGGTTTCTTCTTCTAAGGGTGAGATTCCTTCCCGTAAGGGTTATCCTGGATATCTTTACAGTGAGCTTGCTACTTTGTATGAGCGTGCTGGTATTGTTTCCGGCGGTACAGGTTCTGTTACACAGATCCCGATTCTGACTATGCCCAATGATGATATTACGCACCCGATCCCTGACCTTACCGGTTATATTACCGAGGGTCAGATCGTTCTGGACAGACAGCTTCATGGCCAGGGTATTTACCCGCCGATCAATGTTCTGCCGTCTCTTTCCCGTCTGATGAAGGATGGTATCGGTGAGGGCTTTACAAGAGCGGATCACCAGGATGTTGCGAACCAGCTGTTTTCCTGCTATGCGAAGGTTGGTGACGCGAGAGCGCTTGCTTCTGTTATCGGTGAGGATGAGCTTTCTCCTCTGGATAAGAAGTATCTGCAGTTTGGTAAGGCGTTTGAAGCTGAGTTTGTGGGACAGACGGATACAGAGAACAGAAGTATTATTGATACCCTGAATAAGGGCTGGGAGCTTCTGGGTATGCTTCCTAAGGAAGAGCTTGACCGTATTGATACTAAGATTCTGGATCAGTATTATCACGAGACGACCAAATAAAGAGTGAGGTGACTTGAATGGATCCGAATACGTTTCCTACCAAGGGTAATTTAATTCTGGCTAAGAATTCTCTTGCTCTTTCCCGTCAGGGTTATGAACTGATGGATAAAAAGCGTAATATTCTGATTCGTGAGATGATGAATCTGGTTGATCAGGCGAAGGATATTCAGGGGCAGATTGATGAGACGTTCCGTACGGCTTATGCGGCTTTGCAGAGGGCGAATATGGAGATGGGTATCGCGTTTGTGGATCAGATTTCGCATACGGTGCCGGTTGAGGATTCGATCCGTATTAAAACCAGGAGTGTTATGGGTACGGAGATTCCGCTGGTGGAGTATGATAAGTCGGGGAATGTTCCTACGTATGCTTATTATAGTACGAAGATGTCTCTGGATGAGGCGAAGGCGGCTTTTGAGAGGGTGAAGGAGCTTTCGATTAAGCTGTCTATGATTGAGAATTCGGCGATTCGTCTGGCCAGCAATATTAAGAAGACGCAGAAGAGGGCGAATGCGCTGAAGAATATTACGATTCCTAAGTTTGAGGCTCTGACGAAGGATATTTCTAATGCTTTGGAGGAGAAGGAGCGAGAGGAATTTACACGACTGAAAGTGATTAAGAGGATGAAGCAGGGTGCGTGATGGCGCGCCCTGTTTTTTTGTTGAGGAGGGACGTGAGAGGAAGTGGGTGCCGTCCGGGGGCGGTGTCGAAATGGGGCGTCTGGCTGCGCCGCCTATTGTCAGGGAGAATTGCAAACTCGCCCCGGTGGGGCTCAGACAGTGCAATTCTCCCTGACGCTATGCTCGCCAGACACCCCATTTCGCCAATGCCCCCGGACGGCACCCACTTCCTCTCACTGACTACTGGCAGGGGGGGGAACAGGGACGGCGGCTGCGGGGAAAGGAGGTAGAGGGGCGGGAGGTGGTGGCGCAGCGCCTGGGAGTGGGGAAGGGAGTTCACAGTTTTTTACGAAGGTGACCATAAAATGAACACAGATTACCCATTTTTTGAACACAATTTGTTTGTATAGTATAAGCCATAAGGAACACAAAAACAAAGACGATTCAAAGGAGAAGTGAATGAGGGCTTTGAGAGTGGATCGGATGAATATGAATACAGAAAGGAAATGAATGGGTATGAAACGTAGATATTTAGCAGTTTTAATGGGTGTTATCGTAGCGACAACTTCGGTTCCGGCTATGGTTTATGCGGAGGATGTTAAGACAGAGAGTGCAGCGGATGAGGCTTCTGACGAAAGTAGTGAGAAGGCTGATGGCAGTGATGAGAATGCACAGAGTGATGAAGCTGAGGAGAATGTGGTTCTTGGCGAGGTGAAATCGGTTTCGGATACGGAGATTACTATTGCGGTTGGTACTATGAAGGAAATGGGACAGCCGGGTGGTAATGGTCAGGGCCAGCCTGGCGGAGACGGACAGAATGGCGAGGCACCAGAGAAGCCGGATGGAGATGGACAGGATGGTGAGGCACCGGAGAAATCGGATGGAGATGGTCAGGACGGTGAGGCACCGGAGAAACCGGAAGGTGATAGCCAGGATGATCAGGCATCCGATAGTACAGATGGAGATAGCCAGGATAGTGCAGATTCCGAGAGCGGATCTGAGGATTCTCAGAATGCAGATGCGCAGAAACCGGATGGTGACGGCCAGGGAGCTCCGGATGGAGGAAATGGCGGTGAGGCACCTTCTATGCTGGATCTGACTGGCGAGGAGCAGACGATTACTATTACAGAGAATACTGTGATTACAAAACAGTCTGGCGGTATGCAGCAGGGCCAGCCTGGCGGAGACGGCCAGAACGGTGGAGCACCGGAGAAGCCGGACGGAGACGGACAGAATGGAGAGGCACCGGAGAAACCGGACGGAGACGGACAGGATGGTGAGGCATCTGAAAAGTCAGACGGCGATAACCAGGATGCAGATTCTTCTGATTCAACAGTTGATAGCCAGACAGATTCTGACAGCCAGGATAGTGAGAATACTGAGCAGACAGATGATGCCGGCCAGAATAGCGAAGCTCCTGAGAAACCAGACGGAGATCAAAATGGCGGAGCACCGGATGGTAACGGACAGGGTGCAGAGGCTGAGGAAATTTCACTTTCTGATATTCAGGAAGGGGATGTTGTTTCCATTACACTGGATGAGGATGGAAATGCAGCGAGCATTACTGTAATGTCCATGGAAATGGGCGGTCAGGGCGGTCCTGGAGGTGATGGCCAGGGCGCACCTGGCCAGGGAGGTCCTGGCGGACAGTCTCAGGGTGTTGACAGTTATACAGCTGTAAATGAGTATACAGAGGATACCACTGTATCTGGTGAGACTTTGGAGTCTACTGGTACAGATGAGAACGCAGCTTTGATTTCTTCCGGAGCAAGTGTAACACTTGATAATGATACCATTACAAGAACCTCTGACAGCAGCACAGGCGGAGACAATTCCAGCTTCTATGGCGTTGGCGCAGCAGTTCTGGCTACAGACGGTACTGCTTATGTGAAAGACGGCAGCGTGACAACCGATGCAGCTGGCGGTGCAGGACTTTTTGCATATGGAGATGGAACGGTATATGCTTCCGGTACAACTGTAAAAACAACACAGGATACCTCAGGCGGTGTTCATGTAGCTGGCGGCGGTACTCTTTACGGATGGGACCTGGATGTTGAGACCAACGGAGAGTCTTCTGCGGCAATCAGAAGTGACAGAGGCGGCGGAACAATGGTAATCGATGGAGGAAATTATGTTTCCAACGGTGTTGGTTCCCCGGCTATTTACAGCACAGCTGACATTGCAGTAAGCAACGCGAGCCTGACAGCAAACGGTTCCGAGGCAGTCTGCATCGAAGGACTGAACTCCATTCACCTTTACGACTGTGATCTGAGTGGAAACATGAGTGACCTGGATCAGAACGACAATACCTGGACTGTGATTCTTTACCAAAGCATGTCCGGTGACTCTGAGGTTGGAAACAGTACCTTCCAGATGGACGGCGGCAGCCTGACTTCTGAAAACGGCGGTGTGTTCTACACAACCAATACAGAAAGTACCATTACTTTAAGTAATGTTGATATTAACTACAACGATGATAATGAATTTTTCCTGCAGTGCACAGGCAACACCAACCAGAGAGGCTGGGGCCAGTCTGGAGCAAACGGTGCGGACTGCCATTTCACAGGCATCAGCCAGGATATGCAGGGCAATGTGATCTGGGATTCTATCAGCGACCTTGATTTCTATCTGACAGAAGGCAGCAGCCTGACAGGTGCGGTTGTAGATGATGAGACATACGCTGGCGAAGGCGGAGACGGATACTGCAACGTCTATGTAAGCTCCGATTCCACCTGGACTGTAACTGGTGATAGTACAGTTTCTTCCCTGGAAAATGAGGGCACAATTGTTGACAGCGAAGGAAAAACTGTAACCATTCAGGGTACAGACGGAACTGTTTATGTACAGGGTGACAGCGAGTACACAATCACAACTGGTTCCTACAGTGATTCCGTAGATCTGTCCGGCGCAACATCAATCCAGGATCAGAGCGCTTATACAGTAGAGAAACCAGATCAGCTTTAAAATCAGGAAAATAGTAGTGAGAGTTGCTGCAAAGTACAGACAGGTATAAGCAGAATAAAATTTTATAAATGAAATAACTGAAAAGCCATATTTCAAAGGAGGCATGAAGTGCCTCCTGAGGAATATGGCTTTTATTGTGCTGATTTTGGACATAAAAAAATCCCTCTAAAAAGAAGGAGGGCCGGACCAATTGGTCCGGCAAGTATGAAAAAGAAAAAGTTAATTGTTAATCTATGTAAAAAAGCTTTCGCTTTATTTGTTTATTAATATACCCGGAATTTGTGATGAATCTGTGAGAAGGAATTGAAAAAAGTATGATTAAAATCTAAAGAACTTATAAACTGGAAGCCCTCAAAATAACAGCCTGAGATACAAAATATCACTTTTTGCAATATATTTCCCATAAAATACAATAGACTATGGCGATAATTTCTGTATAATAGAAAGTAATAATGCGAATCGCCAGAAGATTCATAACTGATGTCAGAAAATTAAAACGTATGATCTGACAACATAATATTAGTCGGAAATCTTCATGGGAGAAATTGCAGTTATAACAAGGGGAGGTATGAGTATGCAGGCTGTTTTTGAGGCAATCAATGGAGTATTTGGTTTCATAGGTCCGCTGTCGGATCTGCTGTGGGACTTTCCCACCAACTTTGAATGGTATCGGAACATTCCCATTCTGGGAAATATATCCCTGGCAATTATTGTGCTTCTGGGATCCGGTATCTTTTTCACCATTAAGCTTGGATTTATCCAGGTGACACATTTCAAAAAGGGAATCCGTCTTCTCACAGAAAAGCGTTCCGTTCAAACGGGAATTACGCCGCTGGCAGCGTTTCTGCTAAGTGCAGCTATGCGAGTAGGCCCCGGAAACATTATCGGTGTTACAGGCGCTATTGCTGTAGGCGGCCCGGGAGCTCTTTTCTGGATGTGGATCTCCGCATTTTTCGGAATGGCGGTGGCTTATATGGAAGCTGTCCTGGCACAGATCTTTAAGGAGAAAAAGGACGATGAATTCGTAGGAGGCCTTCCGTTCTACGGCAGAAAGCTCCTTGGAAACAGCGTTGGAATTGGCGTATTTCTATCCATCCTTTATATCCTTTATGCGCTTTGCTGCCTGCCTGCACAGGGCTTTAATGTAGTTTCTTCCGTGGGCAGAATGGCGGAAATTCTCACAGGAAAAACCATTGCTGTGGACTCTTTATTCTACTATATAGCTGGTGCGGCAATCATCATTCTCACAGCAGTAATCGCATTTGGCGGAATCAAAAAAGTCTCCAAATGGACGGATATGATGGTTCCGGTAATGGCAGTTTTGTATATCCTCGTGGTATTTGTTCTGATTATTTTGAACATTGGACAGATCCCATATTTCTTTACTTCAGTATTCGGCGGTGCGTTTAAACCACAGGCATTCTTTGGCGGTGCAATGGGAACGGTTCTGGCACAGGGCGTAAAGCGTGGCCTGATGTCGAACGAGGCAGGACAGGGAACCATCACCATGTCTGCTGCAGCAGCGGATGCGAAGCACCCGTGTGAGCAGGGAATTCTGGCTTCTCTGGGCGTTTTCCTGGATACTATAGTGATCTGTACCCTTACCGGATTTGTGGTTGTTATGGCTCATTGCTGGACTGGAGAAGGCGCTGAGGCATGGGCGGCACTTGACAAACTTCCGAAGTTTACAGAGTCCATTGCAGTGCTGACACCGGGAACATCCATGAATGCGATCATGACATTTCTGGTAACACTGTGCTTTGGATTGTTTGCATTTACCTGCCTTCTGGGTATGATCAGCTTCTCCGAAATTGCAGCCAACCGAATCCGCAAAGATGCAGTTTGCATTAACATTGTCCGCTGTATTGCACTGTTTGTTGCGGCATTTGGAATCCTGTGCAACCTTGCCGGACTGGAGCTTGGAAACCTGTGGGCGTTCTCTGATCTGGGAAATATTTTGATCGTATATTTCAACGTTCCCATTGTTTTCGTTGGTGCAAAATGTGTATTCAAGGCGACGAAACATTATAAGAAAAATGACGGTACGCCGTTTGATTCCAGCGTAGTTGGAAGAAACGACTGTGTATATTGGGATGAAAAGAAAGGGGCTCATTGAGCCCCTTTATACTTCCAGTTTTCTGCCTGAAGCTGCAGATTGATCATATGTTTATAGATACCATTCTGAGCTTTCAGTTCCTCTGGCGTACCGCTTTCCGCAACCACGCCGTCCTTTAAAACTACGATCTTATCTACGCCATCAACCGTTCTCATTCGATGTGCAATGATCATAACGGTCTTATTCTGGATTAGTCTGGAAAGGGCTTCCTGGATTAAAGATTCGTTGTCAACGTCCAGGGAAGCAGTGGCTTCATCCATAAGAATAATAGGCGCATCCTTCAAAAATGCTCTTGCAATAGAGATTCTCTGACGCTCGCCGCCGGAAAGCTCGGAGCCGTTTTCCCCGATCATGCTGTTCCATTTCTCCGGCATTTTTTCCACGAAATCATCGCAATGAGCCAGGCGGGCAGCAGCCATAACCTCCTCATCTGTGGCGTCTTTTCTGCCGATTCGGATGTTTTCCATAATGGTATTGTTGAACAGTGTTACATCCTGGAACACGATGGAATACAGGGAAAGAAGGGTCTCAGGATCAATGTCTGACACATTCATTCCGCCTACTGTAATACGTCCTTTATTGGTATCCCAGAAGCGGGCCGCCAGTCTGGAAACGGTAGTTTTGCCGCCGCCGGAAGGACCGATAAGAGCAGTAACCTCGCCCTGTTTTGCAGTGAAGCTGACATCTTTCAGCACCTGTTCCCCGTCCTCATAGGAGAATGCAACGTGGTCAAAATTAATGTCATAGCCCTTATTATCCATGGTGGATCTGCCAGTCTGTTCCTTGTAATTCAGGATTTCATCCATTCGTTTGCACTGGGTATCTGTGGCAATGACTGCGGACAGATTCTGAAGCGCGACCTGGAATGGATCGTACATTCTGGAGACTACCAGAAGATACATAAAGAAGGTAAGTGCGTCGATTTCCCCTTTTACAAACAGAACACCGCCTGTAAGTCCAACGGTTCCGATGCCCAGCTTCAGGATCATCTGAGCGGAGCATACGAACAGTGCATTGATAAATTCGGTTACAACAGAGTGCTTTTCCACAGCCTGGATCTTCTTATTTAATCCCTTCATGTAGGTGGCTGTTGCGTTGTAGGATTTCAGGTCTCGCACGGTCTCAAGACCTTCCTGAATGCCGTCCATGCATTCCAGTTTGTACTTCATGGCAGTGGCATTTAATTTGTGGGAAATCGGTCTCGCGCCAAAGACTACGAAAAAGGCAACCGGCATCACCCAGACAGCGGCCAGGGTCATGCGCACATCGAAGAAAAACAGGCTGATCACCACCAGTGTGGTGGAAATCATGGAACCGATCAGCTCCGGAATAAAGTGGGAGGATGCGGTTTCCAGCCATGCGCAGTCGCCCATAATGGTGTTGGTCAGGTCAGAAAGATCCTTTTTTCCAAAGAAGGAAAGTGGAATCTTGCGCAGCTTTTCTGCCAGGGTACGTCTTCTCACACCGCTTTCTACATAGGTGGAAAGGAAGGTGGAATTGTACTGAAAATAGGTGGTAAGGACGATGAGCAAAAGGGCTGCGATCATTCCTCCTATATAAAGGGGAAGTTTTCCGCTGTCTATGGAACCGTTCAGAATATCTTCTGCCAGCAGATAGAGAAGTCCTACCGGGAACATAAATGCAAGGTTAGCAAGGGTAACGGCGATGATTCCTTTTATCATGTCACGGGCACCCTGATCGGAAAGGGCATATTTATGCTTTATTTTTTCGATTAAATTCATAATGCACTACCTACCTTCCAGTTTACTGATTTGTTGTATTCTTCCCACATGTGAGCATAAACTCCATGGTGCTCAAGCAGGGTATCATGTGTTCCGCTTTCTGCGATTTTCCCATCTTTTAACACGTAAATGCAGTCAGCATTTGTGATGGTGGAAAGCCTGTGGGCAATCATGATTACGGTCTTATCTTTGGAAAGATTGTCAAAGGCTGCCTGAACCTTCTGCTCATTATCCGGGTCCGCAAAAGCAGTTGCTTCATCCAGAATAAGCACTGGTGCATTCTTCAGAAACGCTCTTGCAATGGAGAGACGCTGTGCCTCGCCGCCGGATACGTAGACACCCTTTGCGCCGATCATTGTATGGACGCCGTCGGGAAATTTTTCGATAATATCCATGCACTGGGCATCCTTCAAAGCCTGCAGGACTTCCTGGTCTGTGGCGTCTGGTTTTCCAATTCGGACATTGTCCAGAATGGACATTTTCAGAAGCCTGCTGTCCTGGAAAACGTAGGAAATCTGGTTCATCAGCTCACTGCTGGAAATGTCTTTTACATTTACGCCGCCAATCTTTATGCTGCCTTCGTTTACATCCCAGAATCTTGCAATCAGGGAGGCCAGAGTGGTTTTGCCGCCGCCGGAAGGTCCTACAAAGGCAATGTGTTCTCCTGGTTTTACATGCAGGGAAATATGGTCTGCAGCGTTTCTGGAAGCACCTTCATAAGCGAATACCACATTTTCAAGAGAAATGGAACTGTCCTTTGGAATCTGTCCATTTGCGGTCTCCGGAAGCGGCTGTCTGTCCATCAGCTGGCTCATGCGCATCAGGGCATCTTTTACCTGAAGCTGTGCCTCGCCTGCGTATGCAAGCTTCATTAAAGTGGTGGTCAGAATCGGTGTGATGATGATGTAAAAGAAAAGATTCAGACCGAAATCTGCCGTAATTTTTTTTCCGCCAAGAAGGTATGCAGCAATGATGATAAAGGCAAATGTGGAGTTTACGGCAGTGGTAAATCCAAGCATTGGTTTTCTCATGCGCTTGGTGTAATCAATGGTCCATTTTTCGTAGTTATCAATGGCATTTTTGAAGCGCTTGAAGGAAAAAACAGACTGTCCAAAGGTTTTTACAACAGGGATTCCGCGGACGTATTCTACTGCCTCGGAGGACATAACTTCCAGGGAATTCTGGTATTCCTGCATGCTTTTTTCCATGTCTTTTCCCATCATAGAGCCCATGAAGACGAAGCCGATGGCTGCGGGAATCAGGCAGATCAGTCCAAGTCTCCAGTCAAACACAAACATAAGGATCAGAAGCCCCACAGGGGTTACTGCAGAAACTGCTTTGTCCGGCAGATTGTGTGCCAGATAGGTTTCGGTAGCTGCGCTGGAATCCGTGACGATCTTGCGGATCTTGCCGGTTCCTTCGCTGTCTATGTAGCCAAGGGGAAGCTTCATAATGTGTTCCATCATAATCGTTCGCATGGATGCCTGCACGTGAAATGCACAAATGTGGGAGCACATCAGAGCGGCAATGTACAGAACCATGCCAAGAAGGGCGAAGCCTACCGCGTGCCAGCCGTAGGAGGAGATTCCCTGTGCCTGGGAAAAATTAAGTTTTACACGGAGAACTTCCTGCATGATGCGCCAGATGTAATAAAATGGCACAAGTGCGATCAGAGCACTGATTCCCGCGAAAATCACGGAAAGGATGCTGAGATACTTGTAGCTGCCCGCAAAAACAAACAGCTGTTTTAGCAGGCTTGGTTGTTTTTCGTTTTTCTTTTCCATTTGGTTCACCTCTTGAAATTATTTATGCTGCAGGGTGCGCAG
>CAVJRB010000309.1:0-3213 GCA_963651655.1 bacterium
GTGTAAAAGGCCCACATGGTCGCAGATGTCCCCCAGTTCCCGAAGGTTGTGTGAGGCAATTACAGGGGTAAATTCCCGGTTCATGATCTCTGATGCAAAAAGGCTTTTCACTGCCTGGCGCATCACCGGATCAAGACCGTCGAAGGTCTCATCGCAAAGGAGATATTTGGTGCCGGCACAAACGCCGATGATCACAAGCAGCTGCTTCTTCATTCCCTTGGAAAATGAGGAAATCCGCTGCTTCTTTTCCAGATGGAACTGATCCATCAGTTCATGGAAAAGCTTGATGCGAAATTCCGGGTAAAAATTCCGGTAGAACCGCACCATATCCACCGCTGTATAGTTGGGCGGAAAATAGCTGTCATCTGAGATATAGAAAAACAGCTTCTTGGCTTCCTCATTCTCGTACACAGGCAGATCGTCGATAAGGATTTCTCCCTGATCCGGGCGGATAATGCCTGCCATCATCCGAAGCAGAGTGCTTTTCCCGGCGCCGTTGCTCCCTACAAGACCGAATACTTCCCGGTCTCCAATGTCAAGAGTTGCTTGATTCACAGCCTTGGTCTGGCCAAAGGCCTTGCTGCATTCCCTGACTTCTATCATGACCTTCCCTCCTTGTAACATTCCCTGATAATGTAGATCAGCTCCTCTTCTTCCATTCCCATTGCTTTTCCTTTCTGTATCAGGGATTTCAGTTCTCTTTTGTAAGCATCTACGCTGGCCTTTCGCACTTCCTGGCTGTCTGCAATAAAATTCCCCTTCCCTTTCACCGGGTAGATCAGGCCTTCCTGCTCCAGCTGCATATAAGCCCGCTGTATGGTGTTGGGGTTGATGGATAAGTCCATCGCCAGCTGCCGGACAGAGGGCATCTTCTCCCCAGGCTTTAGCGCCCCGTTCAGGATCAGATGCCGGAATTTCTCCACGATCTGTTCGTACAGCGGTCTTCTGTCCTGATAATCCAAAACGATCATAGACAGGCTGCCTCCTTTTTCTCTTTTTAAATAAAGTCTCAGTGTGCTCATGTGTATTAATACGTTTAGTACACTTAAGATAACATATTTACTGATACTGTTCAATAGGTACAGTTATTAAATATTTATAAACAAAAAAACTCAGAAAAAAACTTTCTGGCGGAACGCAGCTGCGGCGGCTACGGAACGGCAGGAAAGTTTCTTCTGAGTTTTTGTATGATTTTTATATTTGGTTTATGGCTTAATTTAATTCCACGGGGGTGCTGGTGCTCCGCAATCTTACCGCTCCACTTTGCGATATAGTTTGCTTGAATTCGGCTCCCGCAGCCCGAGCATTATATCTTTCTTGTACAGCCTCTCTTCTGGTACTTCCTGTAGCAATACCAGATTCCATAAGTTCCAGCCAGAACCAGGAACACATTCAGTACCATAACGGACATGGTTCCTGTGTGATCCAGCATGTACAGCATCACATCACTTACGATCAGACTCCAGATGTTTGCGCCCATGTGAAGAAGCACGCTGGTGAACAGCTTCCCGCTCCATTCCAGAAGCAGCGCAAAAAGTGCTCCCAGGATTGTGGCGTAAACGCCCTGGAGCAAATTCATGTGGTAGATTCCAAAGCAAAGGCCGGACAAAAGCGCGGCGGTTACCACGCGCATGTTGTCACGCATGCGAAGAAATACCAACCATCGGAAAATAATTTCCTCCGCAAGAGGCGCGATAATACCCATCCAGAAGATTAAACTCCAGATGCTTTTTCCATCGGAGATCAGGGACTGGGTTTCCTGATAGACTTCTGGGTTTAAATACTGCTGGAAAAGTCCGACGAGAATATTTCCGTACTGTCCAAGGAATGCGCCGATTACAAGGAACATGATCATTTCCGGAAGGTGAAGATGTCCGCCTATGAAGCTGGAGCAAGATACATTCTTTTCGCTTCCAGCACCAAAGTCCTGTATACTGTCATCTGAAATGCTGGCAGGTGTCAGTTCTTTTCCCGATCTTCCAAGAATTCCAGTCAGGCTTCTTCGCCTGTAATCGCCCCGGTAAAGCCAGATACAAGGCACAGATGCCAGAATTCCGGTGAGTCCGGTAAGCATAAGTGCCTGCTGGTAATAAGCTGTAATATCAGCTCCTGTCCGCCACACCAGAAGATACATTCCCAGATAGGACAAAACCTGGGAAATGGCAAAATGGATTCCAATAGGGTACAGGCATTTCCATGCCAGCACAGGAAGCTTTTGCTTTCTTCTGGGGCTTAAGCGAAAAAATCCAGAATCTCTTCTGCGGAATTTACAATCTTATACGGATGAGCGTTTTCCAGTTCTTCTTCGGTACCATAGCCGTAGGAAACCGCAATGCATTCAAGACCAGCGCGTCTTGCGCCAAACACATCATGCTCTTTGTCCCCAACCATCATCACCTGGTCTCTATGATCAGAAAGCCCCAGCCTCTTAAGCGCTTCCTCAATCACTTCCGTCTTATTGGTTCTGCCGCCATCCGGTTCGCTTCCCACCATCTCATCAAAATAAGAATCAATGTGGAAATGTTCTGCTACAATTTTCACAAAAACCTCTGGCTTGGAGGAGGCAATTGCCAGTTTATATCCCCTGTTTTTCAGCCCGGACAGCATTTCTTCGATTCCAGGGTACAGCTCGTTTTCAAAAATACCAATAGGAGCGTATCTCTCCCGGTAAATCTCCACTGCCTTTCTTGCAGTTTCCTCATCGATTCCTGCATATTCTTCAAACTGCTCCAGAAGGGGCGGTCCTACGAAAATACGCAGCTTCTGAAGATCCGGTTCCGGCTTGCCGATTTTCTCCAGTGCGTACTGTACAGATTTAGTGATTCCCTCACCGGAATCTGTAAGGGTTCCATCTAAGTCAAAGAAAATTGCTTTATACATCTATATGTCAGCCTCCTGTTTATCAAGTATTTTGAAGCGTATGACTGCCAAGATACCAGACGGTTACGCTTTTTCTTATATGGTTGTTTATTATATCATCATTTTATTCTATCGTCCAGACTGGCATTTTCACGATCTTCTTTCCATCTAAGACAACCAGAAGTTCTATGAAATTTGTTTTCTTCGTAATTGGCTCATCCAGGATAAGGGTATCCCCTTCCTGGTGCCAGGAAGCTTCTTCCCCGTTTAAGCGTAAGGATAAAATTGTGACATCCTGATTCTCTTCTGTTTTTACAAGCTTTATTTGGGGATACTCATTGATAGGGACAGTTT
>CAVJRB010000310.1:0-21689 GCA_963651655.1 bacterium
GTATACCCACGCAATGGGAAATTCCTGCGGAGCCATGCATAAATATACAGACCTTACTGACACCGAGCCGAAATACCAGGGCGGCTTCATCTGGGACTACATTGACCAGTCCATTTACAAAAAAGACCGCTACGGCAAAGAATTCCAGGCCTACGGCGGAGATTTCGGCGAACGTCCTACTGACTATAATTTCAGCGGCAACGGAATTGCTTACGGCGGCAGCCGTGATGCGTCTCCGAAGATGCAGGAAGTGAAGTTTAATTACCAGAACATTACGGCACAGGTAACAGAAGAAACCGTGAAGGTTATCAACAAGAACCTGTTTGTAAATACCAATATCTTTGACTGCAAGGCAACGCTTCAGAAAGATGGAAAGGTTGTCCGCACAGCTGCCATGGAGACAGCAGTAGAGCCTTTAAGCCAGAAAGAATATGCCCTTCCATTTAAGAAAGAAGAAAAAGCAGGCGAATATACCGTAACCGTATCCTTCCATCTGAAAGAGGATAAGCCATGGGCAAAGGCTGGCCACGAGGTAGCCTTCGGCCAGTACGTATACAAGGTAGAAGCACCTGTGAAGCCATGTACAGCACCTCTTCAGGTCATCCACAGCACACACAACATCGGTGTCAGAGGGGCTGAGTTTGAGGTACTTTTCTCCGTACTCAACGGTGGACTGGTATCCTATAAATATGCAGGCAAAGAAATGATTGAGGCCATTCCGAAGCCTAATTTCTGGCGTGCACCAACAGACAATGACTGTGGAAATCTGATGGCAATGCGCTACGCACAGTGGAAAATTGCCAGTCTGTATGTAAACCACAAGGAATACAGAGGCGCAGCCTACGGACCAGGAAATGAACCTAAGGTGGAAGAGAAGGAACATTCTGTAAAAGTATCCTACACCTATTTCCTTCCTACAACCCCGGCAGCACAGTGCACACTTTCCTACGAAGTTTATGGAGACGGAAGAGTACGCACCACCCTTTCCTATGATCCTGTGAAGGAGCTTGGCGACATGCCGGAGTTCGGTGTGATCTTCAAGTTTAATGCAGATTATGACCATGTAAGCTGGTACGGACTTGGAGAGGCAGAGACTTATGCAGATCGCAAGAAAGGTGCTAAGCTTGGCATCTACAGCAACCTGGTAAAGGATAATATTGCAAGATATATGGTTCCCCAGGAGTGCGGCTCCAAGGAAGAGGTAAGATGGGCGAAGATCACAGACCGCAAGGGCAGAGGAATGCTCTTTGAGATGGATCAGGAAAACGGTCCGATGATGTTCTCAGCCCTTCCGTATACCCCGCATGAAATGGAAAATGCAATGCATCCCTACGAGCTTCCGGAAGTTCATTATACCGTAGTCCGGGTAGCAAAAGGTCAGATGGGAATTGCCGGAGACGACAGCTGGGGCGCGCGCACCCACGAAGAATATCTGCTGGATGCAAGCAAGCCTATGGAGTTTTCCTTTGTATTTAAGGGAATCTGAGATAGATCATAAAAGGAGACAGCGATGGCAAAAAAAATAGAATACGGCCGCTTTTTGCACGGCGGAGATTATAACCCGGAGCAGTGGCTGGACCGCCCGGACATTCTGAAAAAAGACATAGAATATTTCAAAGAAGCTCATATCAACACCGTATCTGTAGGAATTTTTTCCTGGGCTGTGCTGGAACCGGAAGAGGGAAAATACAATCTGGACTGGCTGGAGCAGATCATTGATAATTTATACAGAGAGGGAATCTATACCATCCTTGCCACACCATCCGGTGCAAGACCAAAGTGGATGGCAGACAAATACCCGGAAGTCCTTCGCATGGATCCGGACCGTACCAGAAGATTTTTCGGCGGCAGGCACAATCACTGCTACACCTCCCCTGTATACAGGGAGAAAATCCATGCCATGGATAAGCTGCTTTCCCAGAGACTTGGCAGCCATCCAGGGGTGATTCTGTGGCATATTTCCAATGAATTCGGCGGAGAGTGCTACTGCCCGCTGTGCCAGCAGAAATTCCGGGAATGGCTGAAGGAGAAATACGGAACTATCGAGAAGCTGAATTCCAGTTGGTGCACCACTTTCTGGAGCCATATTTACAACAGTTTTGACCAGATCGAGGCGCCGTCACCCAAAGGAGAGGATGCTTTGCATGCCTTGAATCTGGACTGGAAACGCTTTGTCACAGACCGCACCCTCGACTTTATCAAAGAAGAGGTATCTGCAATCCGTGAAGGTGGTTCAGAGATTCCGGTAACTGCCAATCTGATGTACGATTACAATGGACTGGATTATAAGAAATTCCGTGACGTTCTGGACGTTGTGTCCTGGGACAACTACCCGGGCTGGCACAAAAAAGAAGAATATCTTACTGCCATTGATGCAGGCATGCAGCATGACCTTATGCGCAGCATCAAGAAGCAGCCCTTCCTTCTTATGGAATCCTGCCCCTCCGCTACCAACTGGAAGCCTATCAATAAGCTGAAAAAGCCAGGCATGATGCTGGCTGCTTCCCTGCAGGCTGTGGCTCATGGATCTGACAGCGTGCTGTACTTCCAGCTGCATCAGAGCCAGGGTGCTTCTGAGAAATTCCATGGGGCTGTGATCGACCACTACGGCGGCAACGATACCCGTGTGTTTAAAGAAGTGACAGAAGTAGGCGAGGCGCTTGTGAAGCTTCAGGAAGTATGCGGCAGCCAGATGAAGGCTCCGGCGGCTGTCCTTTACGACAGGGAGAACAACTGGGCAATCCAGGATGTACAGGGCCCGAGAAATGAGAATATGTTTTATACAGAAGCCGTGCAGAAGCAGTACCGTGCACTGCGGGAGCAGGGGCTGAATGTGGATGTGATTTCCATGGAGCATGACCTTTCTGATTACAAGATCGTGGCAGCGCCGATGGCTTATATGTTCCTGGATGGCTACGAAAAGCAGCTGCGTACATTTGCCGAAAACGGCGGAACACTGGTGCTTACCTACTGGTCCGGACTTGTGGACGGCACAGATAAGTGTTTCCTTGGAGGAACTCCTTACGGACTGATGGAGGCAGCAGGACTTCGCACAGAAGAAATTGATGCCCTTTATGACTGGGAAGAGAATTTCGGCATCCCGGAAAACGGCAATCACCTTGGAATTACAGGCACTTACACCTGCAAAAATCTGTGTGAGCTTGTGAAGGTTTCCGATGCCGAAGTGCTGATGCGTTACGGCAAGGATTTCTATGCAGGCAGACCAGTTCTGACACACAAGGCATATGGAAAGGGTCACGTATACTATGTATGCGCAGATATGGAGCTGGCCTTCTATGAGGACTTCTACGGACGTACTGTAAAAGAAGCGGGTGTACAGGCTCCTCTGGAATTCGTTCCAGCAGGTGTTTCCGTGACTCTGCGTGAAAATGAAGCATACCAGTATCTGTTTATCCAGAACTTTGCAAGAGAACCAAAAGCAGTTCCGGTTCCGGCTGACTATGAGGTAATCTACGGAACAGAGAAGGAAGTTCTTGCGCCTCTGGCAACGAGAATACTGAAACGAAGCAAATAAAAAATGAAATAAGATGCAGGAGACCAATCCTCTTCTGAAAATCAGAAGCCAGTGTGAAAAGATTTTTTGACACTGGCTTCTTTTTGACTGTATAATGGAAAAAATACATGAAAAATAATGGATGTTATGAGAAAGGCTTCATTATACAGTCAGGAGGTGCCCTGTGCAAAAAGAACTTTTGGAACAGCTTCGGGAAATTACAGAGGAAGAGAAAAGGATTCTGAACGGTGAGGCGGAGGTTGACAAGGATCTTTATACATCAGGAAGTGATTTCACGGTTGACAGCAGGAAGATGCTGGAGGAGGGAAAGCTGATCGCAGTGCGTACCCACACCCGGTTCGTGCATTTTCCACGTCACCGCCACAATTATGTGGAAGTTCTCTACGTGTGTGAGGGCTCCCTTGCCAATATTATAGACGGCAAACAGGTTATTGTGAGAAAAGGCGAGCTTCTTTTCCTGAACCAGTTCACCCATCACGAGATCCTGGCAGCAGGGAAAAACGACATTGCCATCAATTTCATGGTCCTTCCGGAATTTTTCGATGTGGCATATTCCATGGCGGGAAACAACAATGTGCTGGCAGATTTCCTGGTAAATGTGCTCCGCCGGGATAACCAGAGAGGAGAGTACCTGCATTTCAAGGTATCTGAGGTGCTGCAGATCCAGAATCTTCTGGAAAATATGATCTATTCCCTTGTGACAGGCCGTGGCAACCAGAACCGGATCAACCAGACTACCATGGGGCTTATTTTCCTTTATCTGATCGACTCCGTGCAGTATGTGGAAATGCGCCTTCCCAACCAGTACGAGAATATGATTTCCATGACCACCCTGGACTATATTGAGCAGAAGTACCGCACTGCCACCCTGACCGAACTCTGCGATATGCTCCACCTTCCCATGCACGTGCTCAGCAAAATGATCAAGAAAAGCACCGGATTTAATTTCAAGGAGCTGCTTCAGAGAAAGCGCCTCAGTAAAGCTGTGGAGCTGATGTGTGATACCGACCTTCCCATTAGTGACATCATTGCAGCAGTTGGATATGAAAATAACAGTTATTTTCACCGCGTATTTAAAGAGCGTTACCATGTAACCCCGAGAGCCTTTCGCGTAGAAAATAAGAAAAATGACCATGTACGGCTGTAAATGTTTCCGTAAATACGAGATTGTGAATAAATTTTCAAAAAGTTTATAATTTGTTCAAAAAGATTTTTTGAATTGTCTGCAAAAGGTTGACATTCAATTGGAAAAAAAATACAATGGGGACAAAACTAAATATCAAGGAGGAAGTAAAATGAAAAAAATGTGTAAAAAAGTTGTCAGTCTTCTTCTTGCAGCAGTGATGGTGCTCACAATGACCGCTTTCGCTTCTGTTGTTTATGCCGCTGACGAAGACAGTGTTGAAGTTGATCCGAACTTCAAAATGGGTGTGATTCTTGTAGGTGATGAGACAGAAGGTTATTCTGCAGCTCACATTGCAGGTGTGAAGGAAGCAGCTGCAGAGCTTGGCCTTGATGACAGCCAGATCATCTGGAAATACAAAGTTCCGGAAGATTCCAGCTGCTACGATGCAGCAGTAGACCTTGTTGGACAGGGATGCTCCCTGGTAATCGGCAACAGCTACGGACATCAGACTTATCTGGTACAGGCTGCTATGGAATATCCGGATGTAACATTTGTTTCCATGACAGGTGATTTTGCAGCAATCAGCGGATGTGAGAACTTCAAGAACGCATTCACAAACATTTATGAATCCCGTTATGTATCCGGTGTTGTAGCTGGTCTGAAACTGAAAGAGATTATGGAAGACGGAACTCTTACAGCAGACACTCAGCCAGACAGCTTCGATGCAGACGGCAATGTTAAAATCGGTTATGTTGGAGCATTCAGCTACGCAGAGGTTGTTTCCGGCTACACCGCATTCTTCCTTGGTGTTCAGAGCGTTGTTCCTAACGTTGTAATGGAAGTTAAGTACACAAACTCCTGGTTTGATATTGACAAAGAGGGTGCAGCAGCTGAGGCTCTGATCGCAAACGGCTGTGTGATCATCGGACAGCATGCAGACTCCACAGGTGCTCCTGCAGCTACACAGAAGCTTCACGATGACGGCAAGATCTGCTACTCTGTAGGATACAACATCGATATGCTTGAGACTGCTCCTACAGCAGCACTTACCTCCGCAACCAACAACTGGGCTGTATATTACAAACACGCAATCGCAACTGTAATGGGCGGCGGTGACCTTGAGCAGGACTGGTCCGCAGGATATAACGATGATGCAGTAGGAATCACAGAGCTTGGTGAGTCCTGCGCAGAAGGAACTGCAGACTATGTTGCTGATGTTGAGAGCCAGCTCAAAGATGGTTCCCTTCAGGTATTTGATACTTCCAAGTTCACTGTAGGCGGTGAGAAAGTAACCACTGCACAGGTTGACCTTTCCTTCATGGACTACACAACGGATCCTGCAACTGTTGTATATCAGGGCGAGACTGTTGAAGCTATCCAGGACGGACATTTTGCAGAGTCCACATTCAGAAGTGCTCCATACTTTACACTTCGTATTGACGGAATCACAGAGGACGCAGACGCAGTTGAATAACTGACAGGCCTTATGTGAGCTGCCCATGCAGGCAGCTAAGAATTACATGAATCCAAAAGGGGAGCTGTAGAAATGGCTCCCCTTTTCTTAATGAAAAAGGGAAGGGAGGCACAACACTTTGGAATATGCAATTCAGTTAAAAAATGTTACCAAAACATTTGGAAAAGTTGTTGCCAACAAAAATGTAAACCTTGATGTAAAAAAAGGTGAAATCCTCTCCCTCCTGGGAGAAAACGGAAGCGGTAAGACCACCCTTATGAACATGATCTCCGGTATCTATTTTCCAGATTCCGGTGAGATCCTTGTGGATGGGAAGAAGGTGGAGATCCGCTCCCCGAAAGATGCTTATGATCTGGGAATCGGCATGATCCACCAGCATTTTAAGCTGATCGATGTATTCAGTGCCACAGAGAACATTGCTCTTGGTCTTGACAGGAAACAGAAATTTGATTTAAAAGAGGTCCGCAAAAAAGCACAGGCCATCTGCGATAAATACCATTTTGACCTGGACTTAAACCAGAAGGTCTATGAGATGAGCGTATCCCAGAAGCAGACCCTGGAGATTGTAAAGGTGCTTTACCGCGGTGCCAACATCCTGATTCTGGATGAGCCTACCGCCGTTCTGACCCCTCAGGAGACCGAGCGTCTGTTTGCTGTAATCCGCAACATGAAAGCAGACAACAAATCCGTGATCATTATCACTCACAAGCTTCATGAGGTTCTGGAAATTTCCGACCGTGTTGCCATTCTTCGAAAAGGAGAGTACATAGGCACTGTGGATACCAGTGAAGCCACAGAGAATTCCCTGACTGAGATGATGGTAGGCAAGAAGGTAGAGCTGAACATTGCCCGCTCTGCACCAGTGAATCCGGTGAAGCGTCTTTCCGTTTCCCATCTGACTGTGTACAACCGCGAGGAAGTCAAGGTTCTGGATGATGTAAGCTTTGATGTTTACGGAGGAGAAATCCTGGGAATCGCAGGTATTTCCGGAAATGGCCAGAAGGAGCTTCTGGAAGCCATCGCAGGACTTCAGATCACTGCCCAGGGCAGCAGCATCCAGTTCTATGAGCGCGGCAAAGAGAACCAGCCTCTTCAGCTGGTGGGCAAGACGCCGAAGAAGATCCGCGACGCAGGCGTTCACCTTGCATTTGTCCCGGAGGATCGTCTGGGCATGGGACTTGTAGGTTCCATGGGTATGACCGGAAACATGCTTCTGAAGAGCTACGGCAAGGGCGCATCCCCCATTACCGATATGCGTACCCCGAAGAAAATGGCAGAGAAGGTAAAGGAAGAGCTGGAGGTTGTGACTCCAAGTCTGAATACCCCTGTTTCCCGTCTTTCCGGCGGAAACGTACAGAAGGTTCTGGTTGGCCGTGAGATTGCTGAAGCGCCTACTGTACTGATGACCGCATATGCAGTAAGAGGTCTTGATATCAACACTTCCTACACCATTTACAATCTTCTGGATGAAGAGAAGAAAGAGGGAGTTGCAGTTGTTTATGTTGGTGAGGACCTGGATGTTCTCATTGATCTGTGCGACCGTATCCTGGTGCTTTGCGGCGGTAAGGAGAACGGTGTTCTGGACGCCAGAACTACCACAAAGGAAGAAGTAGGACTTCTTATGACGAATCTTCGGAAGGAGGGGAAATAAATGAGTGAAGTAAAGACAAAAGAGCCCTTGATCCGAATTATCAAACGTGACAAAAGCAGTTTTGGATATAAGGTATGGGTTCGGGCAGCAGCCATCCTTCTGGCGCTGGTCGTGGATGCCATCTTTATTTACAGCGTAACAGGACTGAATCCCCTGGCTGTATACGGGGTTATGTTTAACGGTACTTTTATGACAAGCATTCGTTTTTCCTGGGCAATGCGTGACCTGGTTACACTTCTTTGCATCGGTATTGCCCTTGCCCCTGCATTTAAAATGCGTTTCTGGAATATCGGTGCAGAGGGCCAGGTGCTTATGGGCGGTCTTGCCACCGCAATGGTTATGGTAAAATGCGGCCAGAACCTTCCAACACCAGTACTGTTTCTGGTGATGTTCCTGACCAGTGTGATCGCAGGCGGCCTGTGGGGATTTATCCCGGCGGTGTTCAAGGCATACTGGAATACCAATGAGACCCTTTTCACCCTGATGATGAACTATGTGGCAACCAGCATTGTTGCCTGTATGACCAACATTCTCCGCGGCAAGGCCTCCAGTCTTGGAAAGCTGAACATGTCCACTCAGGTTGGATGGTTCCCGCAGTTTCTGGGACAGAGATACAACATTAACATTCTCATTGTTGTGATCCTGATGTTTGTAATGTTCTTCTATCTGAAATATTCCAAACAGGGCTATGAGATCACTGTAGTAGGTGAATCTGAAAATACCGCAAGATATGCCGGAATCAATGTAAAATGGGTAACCATCCGTACCATGATCATTTCCGGTGCCATCTGCGGTCTGGTAGGTTTCCTTATCGTAGCCGGAAGAGACCAGACCATTTCCACCACATCTGCAGGCGGAAACGGATTTACCGCGATCATTGTTGCATGGCTTGCCAAATTCAACACCTTTTACATGGCACTGATTTCCTTCCTTCTGATCTTCCTTTCCAAGGGAGCATCCGAGATCGCTTCTGCATACAGCCTGAATGATTATGCGGCAAGTATTATCGAGGGAATCATCCTGTTCTTTATCCTTGGAAGTGAATTCTTTATCAATTACAAGATGATCTTCCGCGGTTCCAAAAAGGAGGTGCACTAAATGAGTAATCTGATTGCGTGGATCATCAGGGCAATCCCCTTTGGAACCATCATCATGTTTGGATCCATGGGTGAGATCACCACTGAGAAATCCGGAAACCTGAACCTTGGTGTTCCGGGAATTATGTACCTTGGCGGCTTTGCAGGCTTCGCAAGCTCCTATTTCTATGAGAAAAATGCGGCAGATCCAAAAGGCTGGATATGCGTGATCCTGGCGCTGGCGGCAGCCATTCTGGCCTCTATGTTCGGCGGACTGATCTTCAGCTTCCTGACCATCACCTTACGTGCAAACCAGAACGTAACCGGTCTTGCACTTACCACCTTTGGTATGGGTGTTGCCAACTTCTTCGGCGTATTTATTTTAAATGGTGCCAGCTACACAGCCGCACCTCTTGCCTATGCTTCTTTTTCCAGGAAGATTCCGTTTCTGTCAACGAAACTTGGCATTGTCAGCAAGATCGTATTCCCCTACGGCTTTCTGGTATATGCGGCGATCATTATTGCCATTGTGCTCCACTACATTCTGAATAAGACAAGAGTGGGCCTGAACCTTCGTGCAGTAGGCGAGAATCCGGGAACTGCAGACGCAGCCGGAATCAACGTTACCAAGTACAAATACCTTGCAACCTGTCTTGGCGCAGGCCTTTCCGGAATCGGCGGCCTGTACTATGTACTGGATTACAACCAGGGCATCTGGGCAACCACAGGACAGATCGAGGCTCTTGGCTGGCTGGCAGTTGCACTGGTTATCTTCACTACCTGGAAGCCATTGAATGCCATCTGGGGCGCTTACCTGTTTGGTATGCTCTACTGGCTGTACCAGTTCCTTCCAAGTATTCTTGGAATCAAGGTGGCAAGCTACGTCACAGACCTGATCCAGATGGTTCCTTATGTGGTTACCATCGTAGTTCTGGTAGTGGTAAGCTTCCGCAAGAAAAAAGAGAATCAGCCTCCGGAAAGTCTGGGACTTTCCTATTTCCGAGAGGAAAGATAAGAGATTTGGAGAATCCTCTGTGCAGATGCTTCTGGCATCTGTATGGGGGATTCTTTTATGTCAAAAAACAGGAAATGGTGTGTGGCAGGACGGAAGAAAGCCATGGTCTGGCAGTTTGTGAAAAAAAGGTGTCCTCGGGCAAAAATATTTACAAAATGTTGCGAAAATGTTATATTAAATTTAACTGACACAGGTAAACAATATCAGAAAGGATTATAAATATGAAGAAAAGATATGTTCTTGCTGCCCTGGCAGCGATGGTAGTACTGGCTGGATGCGGGGAGAAAGCATCCACAGACAATACAGATACACAGAACACACAGGACGATTCAGCGGCCACTCCAATGGATGAGGACCAGCTGTCCGAACTGGACCCGGAATTTTCCCAGGATCTGGAGAACAATGAGGAAATCGATGTCGTGGATGATACAGAAGAGGCAGCACTGGATCCCATCACTCCATCTGATTACCTTGTGAAAAACGCTTCCGATTACGTTGCCATCGGTGATTACAGCGATGTGGAAGTGACCAAGTACACCTATGAGATCACGGATGACATGGTGCAGGAGGAAATTCAGAATGAATTGGAGAGCTACAGCGAGGAAGAGTCTACAAATGCACCTTCTGAGGATGGCAATATTGTATATATGAATTTAACTGCTGCAGTTGACGGCGAGACAGGGGATGAGGAAGAGACCTTTATCATCCTTGGACAGGAAGAATACGGCGCCGAGTTTGATGAGAAGCTGACAGGCGTTTCCACAGGGGATCAGCTTGATTTTTCCGTCACATACGGGGATGATACCTGGCAGGAGGACTGGCAGGGCAAAACTGTGGATTTCAAAGTGGAAGTAACGGACGTTACCAAATCCAACACACCGGAGTACAACGACGATTACGTAAAGAACAACACTGACTACGACACAAAAGCAGACTACGAGGCTTCCGTAAAGGAATATCTGCAGCAGAACTATGACGAGCAGAGCACTTATGATGCGGAAGAAGAGCTAATCACAGCCTGCGTGGCAAAATCAGAGTTTACAGGTGAGTATCCGGATGACCTGTTTGAATCCTGTAAGGAGGAAGTGCTTTCCGGCTACACCATGTTCATGGAAGAGGGCGAGGATGTAAACGATGTTTTGGAAATGTTCGGCGTTTCCGAGTCCGATATTGAGGAAGAGGCCAAAAATCTTGTGAACCGCAGACTGTTCATCGACGCATATGTGCAGGCAAATAATGTGGAAGTTACGGAAGAGGAATATGTGGCTTATGTAAAGGAGTACGCTGAATATTACGGGGAAACCGCAGCAGATTTCGAGACACTGTACACAAGAGATACCATCGTAAATGCCCTTTATGAGAACAAGGTGACAGAGCTTCTGATGAAAGAAGCAAAGATCAATGAAGTTCCTTATACCGAAGAAGCTTATGAGGACGATATGGAAGATTCCGGTGAGATCATCGACGATATGGAAATCGTAGAAGAAGGGGAAGAGGGAATCGGCGAGTAATACGGTTGTATATTTTTATGATTTTTTAATAATTTTAAGCCTTTTAATTTTGCAATATATATGATATAGTAAGTGATACGCGACAATGGACGGGCAGCACTCTGGATGGATTTTGGATTCAGAAGGTTTGTCCGCCCATTTCTTGTAATATAATTGTGTACCAAAGGAGGAACGAGATGAAATTTTCAGAAATGCCTTACAGCCGTGTGGATTTCCCAGCTGTAATCGCCCAGGGAAAAGAGATCATCCAGAGAGCTTCCCAGGCAAAGAGCGGGGAAGAGCAGTTTGAGATTCACCAGGAATTCAATAAGCTGATGGATCACGTAAGAACTCTTTACACAATCGCCCACATCCGCAGAGACGGAGATGTGACAGACGAGTTTTATGACGGTGAGAAGAGCTATTATGATGAGAAGCTTCCGGAGCTGAACGCACTGACCGATGAGTACAAGAAGGTACTTTTTGCTACCCCATACCGTCAGTACATGGAAGAGAAGATCGGTCCGGTAGCATTCAAGTCCATGGAGCTGGAGATGAAATGCTTCGATAAGAGCCTGATTCCGCTGATGCAGGAGGAGAACGCACTTGCTTCCCGTTACAGCAAGCTGATCGCTTCCGCGAAGATCATGTGGGAGGGCGAGGAACTGAACCTTTCCCTTATGCGCAAATATATGCGCTCATCTGACCGCGATGTGCGTAAGAAAGCGTGGGATGCTTTTGCTAAGTTTTTCGAGGAAAACCAGCCGGAGATCGATGAGATCTATGACCTGATGGTAAAGAACCGTACCAAACAGGCACAGATGCTTGGCTTTGAGAACTACATTGACATGGGCTACTGCCGCATGAACCGTAATTCCTACACCAAGGAAGATATCCAGAAGCTTCGTGAGCAGGTGAAGACGGTATTTGTACCTCTTGCAGCCAAGATGCACAAGAACCGCCAGGCACGTCTTGGAGTAGAGGCCCTTCGCTACTATGATATGGGCGTATATTTCCCACAGGGAGACCCGGCACCTACCGGAACACCACAGGAAATCCTTGAGAGCGGACGCAAGATGTATTCCGAGATGTCAGCTGAGACAAGAGACTTCTTCAATATGATGATGGAGAATGAGCTTTTTGATGTATTCGGACGCAAGAACAAGGCCACTGGCGGATATATGACAGAGCTTCCGGACTATGGCGTACCGTTTATTTTTGCAAACTTTAACGGAACCAGCGGAGACGTGGATGTAATCACACATGAGTGCGGACACGCATTCCAGAATTATGTTTCCAGCAAGGATCCCATCAGCGATCATTCCCGCTATCTGACCATGGAGACCGCAGAGATCCATTCCATGTCCATGGAGTTCTTCGCAGAGCCGTGGATCGAACTGTTCTTCGGAGAAAGAGGAGATGACTACCGCAAGATGCATCTGGAGGATGCCATCGACTTCATTCCTTATGGAACCATGGTAGATGAATTCCAGCACATTGTATACGGCAATCCGGAGCTTACCCCTAAGGAACGCCGCGATGCATGGAACAAGCTGGAGGAAGAGTACCGTCCGTACCTGGATGGCACAGGCTGCAAGTTCTTAGAGGATGGCGCATACTGGCAGAGACAGCATCACATCTTCGAGATGCCGTTCTATTATATTGATTATGTACTTGCACAGCTTTGTGCATTCCAGTTCAAGATCCGCATGGAGAAAGACCACGACGGCGCATGGGCTGACTATATGAAGCTCTGCCGGCTTTCCGCAAGCGACTTCTATCCGTCTATGCTGAAGCAGGTAGGACTTACCGTTCCATTTGAGGAAGGCTGCATCCAGAAGATCGTGGATGAGCTGGACAAGAAGCTGGATTGATTTTGAACAGACAGGAAATGTGAGGCGTATTTGTGAAAAAATATGGGAATGATTACCGTCAGAGTGGGAAACAATTTGAATATACCGGGAAATGGCACAGCACCGAAACCGAATTAAAGGATCTGAAGAGGTACGCAGGGATCTACACAGGCCTTATGGCAGCAGCCCTGCTTGTCTATATCGCAGGTCTTATGGTGAACAATGCCGGAAGCCGTGTCTTTTTTGTACTGCTTCCCTTCGTGACGATGATCTTCCCCATTTCCTATGGGATCATGGGAGGGGTGTCCCTTTTTCTTTTCTGCAGGCAGCAGGAGAGGGGAAAGGCATCCCAGGTTGTGATCCCCAGGGAACATGAGGGACATATGACCCGTGCCCAGTATGAGAAAGGGATCCGCCGTCCGGTAAGATGCAGCATTGCAGTGACCGGACTTAGCCTTTTTTCATGTGTGGCAGACCTGATTCTGATCCTTATGAAGCCTCAGAATCTTGTACTAACCAGGGAACTATTATTCGAGGCGGCTAGCACTATTACTTTAGTACTGGGAAGTGTCACTGCTGTACAAAGTTGGCGGATTAAAGCAAAATTTACAATTTTTGAGTGAAAATCTTTCAGTTTTTGACAAAAATGGACAAAATTCCAGGCATATTTCATCACTTAACTATTGCACATGCAGTAAAACATGATAAAATAGAATAGCATAAGGCAACGTCATGAGGGGTTGCCGCAGTAGCTGCCCTTGGGATAGTTACACATAAAACTCATAAAAGGAGGATATGATATGAGCAAGAAGAAGTTAATGGCCCTGTTATTATCAGGCGTCATGACAGCAACAACAGTGAGCGTTCCTGTTTTTGCTGAGGATGCAGACGCTGCAGAAGACACAGCTGATGCAGCAGAAGAAACTGAGGGAGGTTCTTCCGATACACCGCTGGTTGTTGGACAGACCAACTTCTCCGAGAAATTCTGCGGAATGTTTGCAGAAGCAGTTCCGGATCAGCAGATTTCCGATATCGTAGGTGCATATCTGTTTGACAATGACCGTGCAGGTGCTGTTATCTACAATGGTATTGAAGGAGAGACAACTGAGTACAACGGAACCGAGTATACTTATACCGGTCTTTCCGATATCACTGTTACACAGGGTGCTGATGAGACTGTTTATGACATCAAGCTTCGTGACGATGTGAAGTTCTCTGATGGCGAGCCTCTTACAGCAGATGACCTTATTTTCACATTATATGTATATTCAGATACAGATTATGATGGAAACGCAACTCTGTATTCCACCAACATCAAAGGTATGAAGAACTACCGTCTGAACTCTACAGCAGCAGATTCCATCACAGATGAAGATGTTGCAAACACACTGGCTGATATGCCGGATGAAGTAGCTCAGAGAGTGAAAGATGAACTGATCGTTCCGCTTCTTACAAGTGAGTACACATGGGCACAGGATGCATGGGAAGACTATGCAGATGCTTACGGTGTAGCAAATGGCGATGAGTTCTTCGCTATGCTTTATGCTACAGAAGATGGCTACAGCGTAGAGGGCAAGGACCAGGATACCATTATTAACGAGATCGCTGACCAGTACGGCACAGACTATGTTGCTCTTGCAACTGCATACGGCGATGAGGAATACTTTGATGAAGATGCTGCTACAATTGCTCAGGAGTACCTGGTAGAGCAGAAAACTGCTGCAGGTGAGGGCGAGGAAGTTGCCAACATCGAAGGTATCAAGAAACTTGGCGATTATGAAGTTGAGATCACAACAGACGGATTCTCCGCTACTACCATCTACAACCTTGGCGTAATCGTTGAGCCAATGCATTACTATGGTGATGCTTCTCTTTATGACTATGACAACAATCAGTTCGGTTTCACAAGAGGAGACCTTTCCTCCGTACGTGACAAAGCAAGCCAGCCGCTTGGCGCAGGCCCGTACAAATTTGTGAAATATGAGAACAAGACCGTATATCTGGAAGCAAACGAGAACTACTACAAGGGTGCTCCTAAGATCAAGTACCTTCAGTGGAGAGAGACTTCCGACGCAGATAAGATTGCCGGTGTTGAGCAGGGTACAATCGACCTTTCCGATCCATCCGGAAGCAAATCTGCATTTGACCAGATCAAGAGCATCAACAGCAACGGCGAGCTTGATGGCGATAAGATCATGGTTAACGCAACAGACAACCTTGGATATGGATATATCGGAATCAACTCCAACACTGTAAACGTTGGCGGCGATGCAGGTTCTGACGCATCCAAGAACTTAAGAAAAGCAATCGCAACTGTACTTGCTGTATATCGTGATGTAGCAATCGATTCCTACTATGGCGATGCTGCTTCCGTAATCAACTACCCGATCTCCAATACATCCTGGGCAGCTCCTCAGAAATCTGACGCAGATTATCAGGCAGCTTACTCTGTAGATGTTGACGGAAACGCACTTTACACAGATGACATGTCTGATGACGAGAAGTTTGCAGCAGCAACACAGGCAGCTCTTGGCTTCTTTGAGGCAGCTGGATACACTGTAGAAGACGGCAAAGTAACAGCAGCTCCGGAAGGTGCTAAGATGTCCTATGAGATCATCATCGGTGCTGACGGAAACGGAGATCACCCAAGCTTTGCAATCCTTACAGACGCTAAGGCAGCACTTGAGTCCATCGGATTCACACTTGAGATCAACGACGTTACAGACTCCAACATCATGTGGGATGCTTTAAATGCAGGTACAGCAGAAATGTGGGCAGCTGCATGGCAGGCAACCATTGACCCTGATATGTATCAGACATACCACAGCGAGAGCGTAAAGAGCAACTACTACCACATCAACGACGCTACACTGGATCAGGATATTATCGATGCTCGTTCTTCCGCAGATCAGGAATACAGAAAATCTGTTTACAAACAGTGCCTGGATATCATTCTTGACTGGGCAGTTGAGATTCCGGTATATCAGAGACAGAACTGCATTATCTACAGCCCAGAGCGTATTAATGCAGATACCTTTACAAAAGATGTTTCCACATTCTACTATTGGTACAAAGATATCGAGAACATCGAGATGAACTAAAGGTATAAAAGAAGAAGACTAGCTGGCGCAGTGGGCTCACCCTAACAAGTGGGCCCACTGCCTTACTGGCAGTATGCCTTGGGTACTGATGTGTGCCAGGGCAGCTTGCAGAACCCGCTTTGGCATGATTGCCTGCGGCAGCGCTCTGCATACAGCCAGAATCGGCAGGACACACTGCCAGTAAGAATATTAGCCTTTCTTCTTACCTGATACTGGAAAGGACAGATTAAAGAATGAAGAAATTTATTGTACGTCGTGTACTTTTGGGAGCGATGATTCTGTTCTTCGTTTCCATGATCATTTATTCCATCGAGAGAGCCCTTCCTACTTCTTATGTAGAGGGAAGAGCCCGTGACATGTCTATGAAGCAGGGCGCAAAGCCTTACGACGAGCTGGTTGCGGAACTGAATGCTTCCTATGGACTAGACAAGCCGGTCCTGGAAGGATATTTTGTATGGCTTGGCAAGGCACTTCACGGTGAGTTTGGAGAATCCTGGATTTTCCATCAGCCTGTAACCAAGAAATTCTCCAGCGTTATCTGGTATTCCTTTGTGCTGGCGCTGGCCTCGTTCCTATTGGAGATCATAATCGCCATACCTTTGGGTATTATATCGGCGACCAAGCAGTACAGTAGGGTGGATTATGCGGTGACGGTATTTGCCCTGATCGGTATTTCCCTGCCATCCTTTTTCTTTGCCACCATTTTGAAATGGATTTTCTCCATCAATCTGAAATGGCTGGACCTGTACGGTATTGTAGGCCGTATGCATGAGTCCTACAGCAGTGTTGGCAAGGTGCTGGATATGGCACAGCATCTGATTCTCCCGGTTATTACCCTTACTATCGTAAGCGTTGGTTCCCTGATGCGTTACACCAGAACCAATATGCTTGAGGTTCTCAATGCAGATTACATCCGTACTGCAAGAGCCAAAGGTGTGCCGGAGAAGAAAGTGGTCTATCACCATGCATTCCGAAACACTCTGATTCCGATCATCACCATCCTTGGAAGTACGCTTCCGAACCTGTTTGGCGGAGCGATGATCACGGAGACCTTGTTCCAGATCCCGGGAATCGGATATACATCCTATCAGGCACTGACCCAGGGTGATATTCCGTTTACCATGTTCTATATGGTATTCCTGGCATTTCTGACACTGACCGGCAATCTGATCGCAGACATCCTGTACGCTGTGGCAGATCCAAGGGTACGAGTAAATTAGGAGGAAAAACATGAGTACAGATCCAACAAAGAAAAAAGATGAGCATGTCAGTACCTCCCAGGCACTGGATGATGAGCAGCGTGTAAAAGTTCTCTCACCTGGAATGCTTGTTGCCAAACGTTTTTTCCGTAACAAGCTGGCTGTGGCAGGACTTGTAATTCTTGTAGCAATGTTTGTGTTCTCATTTATAGGCGGTATGATCAGTCCTTATGGTGAGAGCCAGGTTTTCCGTAAGACCGAACATGTATGGAAGGACTATGCGGGAGCTACTTATAATAAGGCATATATTTTCGAGACTGTTGACGGCACAGAATTTCCAGCAGCAGGACAGCAGAAATTCATTCTTGCAACAAACAAAGGAGACGCATCCTTTGAGGCTGACGGCGTAACCTATGCACTTGAGAATAAAGGTGAAGAGTACTGGGCAATTTATTCTGCAGAGCCGGTTGCCACTGTTCTTACACTGAAGGGCAAATCCACTTACAAGGAATCCGGAAGCGTAGCAGTGACAGACGACATCAAGGAAGGCTATGAAGAGGCTGTTGCAAATGATGAGGATACCTTTGAGGTAGACGGTACGACTTACAGCATTGAGAAATCAGGCCGTGAGAATGTGATCACCATTTCCGGTGAGGTTGCTTTTGCGACTAAGAAGGTATTCAGCGCAGCAAGCAATGATGCGGAGCTTGGATTTGAGTTCCAGCAGCTTGCACTGGATGCATTAGAAGCTGGAGATGATTCTTTTGAGTGCGACGGCGTGACCTATGAGATGAGCACTGTTGAGGGTGAGACTGCCACAGAGATCACAAAGGACGGCGAGGTTTACGCTACCGTTTCCGGTCTTTTAGTTTCCCCGCAGGCGAATGGCGTGTTCCTTTCCCTTTCCTTTAAGGAAGCAGTAGAGCAGGCTATTACAGAGAAGGCTTCTACATTCACAGCTCTTAACGAGAACGGTGAGGAAGAGACCTATCAGCTTCAGACTAAGAATACACAGTATGTAGTCCGTAATCAGAAAGAGACGACTGTCAACGATACTTATGCAGCTCCAAGCAAGACACACTGGGCAGGAACTGACGGCAACGGTATGGATATGCTTACCAGACTGATGTATGGCGGCCGTATCTCCCTGATGATCGGTTTCGTTGTTATTATTATCGAGGGTATCATCGGTATTCTCATCGGCGGTATCTCCGGTTACTTCGGAGGATGGGTAGATACCATTCTCATGCGTGTGGTTGATGTTGTAATCTGTATCCCGGCAATGCCGCTGTACATTATCATCGGTTCCGTTATGGATTACTACAAGATCGATCCACGTATCCGTATTTATGCACTTTGTGCGATCCTTGGTATCGTAGGATGGCCAAGCATTGCCCGTATGGTCCGCGGACAGATCCTTTCTCTTCGTGAGCAGGAGTTCATGGTTGCCACAGAGGCTACCGGCGTTCGTGTTTCCAGACGTATTTTCCGTCACCTGATCCCGAATGTTATCCCGCAGCTGATCGTTATTGCGACTATGGGACTTGGCGATGTTATTCTGATGGAGGCAACACTTAGCTTCCTTGGAATCGGTGTTAAATTCCCGTACGCATCCTGGGGTAACATTGTAAATGCGGTAAATGATGTATATGTCCTGACCAACTTCTGGTTTGTATGGATTCCGGCCGGATTTTTGATCCTGCTGACAGTTCTTGGATTCAACTTTGTAGGTGATGGTCTTCGTGACGCATTTGACCCGAAAATGAAACGGTAGGTGAGAGAATATGGCATTATTTGGTAAGAAAAACGCAAATTATATCTCAGCTAAGGAAACAAAAAGAATCTCCAAAGAGAATCGAAGAATCACCAATGAGATAGAGAAAAAGAGAAACAGAAAGAATATTCCGGAGTCCGAGTACATTACAAAGATGAAGAATCCGGAGAATGTAGTTGAGTTTGACAATGTTCATACTTATTTCTTTACAGATATCGGAACGGTTAAGTCTGTTGACGGCGTCAGCTTCGACATTCCACAGGGAAAAACAGTTGGAGTTGTTGGAGAGTCCGGCTGCGGTAAATCCGTAACCAGCCTTTCCCTGATGCAGCTGGTACAGCGTCCTCAGGGACAGACTGTAGAGGGCGAGATTCGTTTTAATACAGGAGATAAGGTTTACAATATTGTAAATACTCCGTCAGGCGTTATGCAGAAGCTTCGCGGAAATGAGCTTTCCATGATCTTCCAGGAGCCTATGACTGCGCTGAATCCGGTTTTCCGTATTGGTGAGCAGGTGGATGAGATTACCATGCTTCACAATCCGGATATGAGCAAGGAGCAGGTGAAGGCAAGAACCATCGAAATGCTGGAGATGGTTGGTATCGCCAACAGCGAGGGTGTTTACAAAATGTATCCTCATGAGCTTTCCGGCGGTATGCGCCAGCGTGTTTGTATCGCAATCGGTCTTGCATGTAACCCAAGACTGATCATTGCCGATGAGCCTACCACAGCTCTTGACGTTACCATTCAGGCACAGATCCTGGATCTGATGCGCAATCTGAAGGATAAGATCAATTCTTCCATTATGCTGATCACCCATGACCTTGGTGTTATCGCAGAGATGGCAGATTATGTAGTTGTTATGTATGCGGGACGTGTAGTTGAGAAAGGTACTGCAAGGGAGATTTTCAACAATCCGTCTCATCCATATACCATTGGACTGATGCGTTCCAAACCGGTTGTCGGCAAGAAGGTTGACAAGCTTTACAGCATTCCGGGTAAGGTTCCGAACCCAATTGATATGCCGGATTACTGCTACTTCCGTGACCGCTGCGAGTTAAGCTGCGAGAAGTGCCAGGGAAGCTATCCGGGCGTTGTGAAATTAAGTCCTACACATGAAGTAAGCTGTTACCGTTATGTTGACCGTCCTGAGGCAGGATGGCTGAACAATGTTCATCCGGGAGAGGAGGGAAAAGCCCATGAGTGAGAATAAGACAGCTAAGAATAGTGGTAAGCAGTCCGACAACATTCTGGAGGTATCCCACCTTAAAAAATATTTCCCGATCAAGGGTGGAATGTTCGGCAAGCAGGTTGGCGCCGTTAAGGCAGTAGATGATGTTTCCTTTACGTTAAAAAGAGGAACGACCATGGGTCTGGTTGGGGAGTCAGGCTGCGGTAAATCCACTACTGGACGTACCATTTTAAGACTGATTGAGAAGACAGACGGAGAGGTCCTTTTCAATGGCAAGGACGTATATAGTCTTTCCCGCAAGGAAATGCGCGATATGCGTACCAAGATGCAGATTATTTTCCAGGATCCTTACTCTTCTCTTTCTCCAAGACTTCCAGTTGGCGAGATCATTGGAGAGGCTGTAAGAGAGCATAATCTGGTACCCAAGTCTGAGTATGCGGATTATGTCACCAAGATCATGGATGACTGCGGTCTTCAGTCTTATCATAAGGATCGTTATCCTCATGAGTTCTCCGGCGGACAGAGACAGCGTATCTGTATTGCCAGAGCACTTGCGCTGAACCCGGAGTTCGTTGTGTGTGATGAGCCGGTTTCTGCGCTGGATGTTTCCGTACAGGCACAGATCATCAACCTGTTAAAGGAGCTTCAGGAGAAGCGTAACCTGACTTACCTGTTTATTTCACATGACCTTTCTGTAGTAGAGCATATTTCCGATACTATCGGAGTTATGTATCTGGGAGGGCTTGTTGAGACCGGAAGCACAGAGGATATTTTTGCAAATCCTCTTCATCCGTATACAGAGGCTCTGTTCTCTGCAATTCCGATGCCGGATCCGGATCTGAAGAGAAACCGTATCATCCTGGAGGGCAACATCCCTTCCCCGGCTAATCCGCCGGCAGGATGCAAGTTCCACACCAGATGCCGCAAGTGCATGGAAATCTGCAAGAACCAGGTGCCTGAGGTAAAAGATATGGGCAACGGACACAAAGTGCGCTGCCACTTATACGACTAAATACAGCACAGGCCGGGGGATTCTCCTGGCCTGTAAAATTTTCAGGAGGTTCTATCATGGGAAAGAAACAAAAAGAAGAATTACCGGATTACACAGTTGCCAACATGGATGTGGATGGTATGCCCTGGAATTCCAGAAGACCGTGGCAGATCCTTCCGGGAGATCCATCTAAGCGCAGGAAAGAATTTGAC
>CAVJRB010000311.1:0-2083 GCA_963651655.1 bacterium
TCTGTGGGTTGCCCTAATTCGTATCTATAGGGAGGTAACACTTATGAAAATGAAACAGGTTTTAGCAACAGGTGCAGCTTTATCCATGGCTCTTTCTATGACCCCTGTCACAGCATCAGCCGCAGACAAAGTAGATATTAACGTAATCGCTGCACAGTATGGCCAGCAGACAGCTGATTGGTGGGCTAACTTCGTTACAGAATTTAACGAAGCCAATCCAGACATCAATCTGAACGTAGAAGTTGTTTCCTGGAATGACATTTACACTGTAGTAAATACCCGTATCGCCAACGGCGAGGCACCGGATGTTCTGAATATCGACGTATTCGCTGACTATCAGGCAGATGATCTTCTTCTCCCGATCCAGGACGTTGTTTCTGAGGAGACCTACAGCAAGATGTACGATTCATTCCTTGCACAGTCTGAGGTAGACGGAACTGTATGGGCAATCCCGGATCTTGCATCTGCACGTGCTATGTACTACAACAAAGACATCCTTGATGCAGCAGGCGTTGAAGTTCCTACCACATGGGATGAGTTAAAGGATGCCTGCGAGAAGATCAAAGCTTATGACGACAGCCTTTACCCATGGGGAATCGATATGACCACTGACGAAGGTCAGGCAGCATTCGCATACTACACCTGGAACAATGGCGGCGGATTTGTTGACGACGACGGCAACTGGACACTGAACAGCGAGCAGAACGTAGAAGCAATCCAGTACGCAATCGATCTTGTAAACTCCGGCTACACCAACACCGATCCTGCTAACGATACCCGTTACGATCTGCAGGATATGTTCGGCGCAGGCAAGGTTGCTATGCTCATCGCTCCGAACAGCTTACCTACATACATCGCTACAGGCGGAAATGAAGTAAACTACGGCGTAGCTTCTATCCCGTCCAATACTGGCGAGTCTGTTTCCGCAGGTGTTATGGACCGTTTCATGTGCTTCGATAACGATTACTCTGATGAAGAGAAAGCAGCTATCACAACATTCTTCGATTATTTCTATGATGACGCACGCTACACAGAGTGGGTTGACATGGAAGGCTTCCTCCCGGCTACCAAGACTGGCGGCGAGGCTCTTGCAGCAGCAGACGAAGACATGGCAAGCTGGATTGATATCTTAGACAGCTGTAAATTCTATCCAACAGCAAAAGCTGAATGGGCAGATGTTAAGCAGGGCGTTATCAATGTAGAGCAGAACGCACTTCTTGGCGGCGATGTTCAGGAATTACTGGATGACCTTCAGTCAGAGATTGCTGGCTGATCCAGAACTGTAACATTCCCATTACGAGGATGATAATGGGCCGGACTGATTGGTCCGGTCCATTTTTTTGAAACATAAGAAAAGAGAGGTATCCCCTGTGAAGAAAAAATTCAAAAAAGTGGAACCCTACATTTGGATCCTGCCAAGCGTCCTTCTGATGGCAGTTTTCATTCTGGTTCCCATTGTATTTGTATTTCGCATGGCATTAAGTGATGTCAGCAAAGCCGGCCTGATCAAAGGCTTCGCAGGCCTTGAAAACTTCCGCAAGGTAACCAGCAGCTCTGTTTTTGCCATGGTACTGAAGAACACCCTTGTGTGGACCATTGCCGTTGTTGGCATTTCCACGCTTCTTGGCTTTATCCTTGCCATCTTACTCAACAACGAATTTAAGGGCCGTAAGCTTGCCCGTGCAGTTGTGGTTTTCCCATGGGCGACTACACTGATCGTTCAGGCAAGTATCTGGAAATTCATCATTGACACTGATTACGGTACCTTAAATACGCTGTTGATGAGGCTTGGCATTATCGACCATGCCATCAACTGGACTCCTACTGCCGGCGCATACTTTGCCTGGGAAATTGCCTGCGGTATTTTCGTTACCATTCCATTTGTAACCTTTACCGTTCTTTCCGGTCTGCAGAGTATTGACGCAAGCTACTATGAGGCTGCGGCTGTAGACGGTGCTTCCTACTGGCAGAAAATGTTCCGGATCACCATTCCCCTGGTACGTCCGAACCTAACCATCAGCACCATCCTGAATATTATTTACGTATTCAACTCCTTCCCGATCATCTGGACCATCACCAAGGG
>CAVJRB010000312.1:0-2935 GCA_963651655.1 bacterium
GTCACATTGGGACTGATTTTCCGTGCACCGTTGCTGAGATTTATTTTCGGAAAAGTAGATGCGGATGTTATGGATAATTCAATGGTTTATTTCTTTTACACCGTATTGTCTTATCCGTTTATCGCCCTTTATGATGCCGGCGCCTCCATTTTCCGTGCCCAGGAAAATACAAGAGGGCCAATGGTGATTTCCATTATTTCCAATGTGATGAACATTGGAGGAAATGCAGTTTTGATCTGGGTATTTCACATGGGAGTTGCGGGAGCTGCCATTTCTACTCTGGTGTCCCGAATCTTCTGTGCAGTGGTAGTTCTGTATCAGCTGCGAAAAGACAGACAGCCCATTGTGGTGCGGGATTATTTGAAAATTCGTCCGGATGGAAATATGATAAAGCGGATCCTGGCACTTGGAGTGCCCTCTGGTGTGGAGAACAGTATGTTTCAGCTTGGAAAGCTGGCAATCCAGTCCACTGTATCTACCCTTGGAACTACAGCCATTGCAGCCCAGGCCATGACCAATATTATGGAGATGCTAAACGGAACGGCTGTAATCGGTGTGGGAATCGGACTGATGACTGTGGTAGGCCAGAGCCTTGGCGCAGGACGCAAGGATGAAGCTGTGTATTATATGAAAAAGCTGATGATCTTTTCAGAGGTTTTTCTGATTGCCTGCTGCGCGATCGTGTATGCGCTGGCGAAACCAATCACCATGATCGGCGGCATGGAGCCGGAAAGCGCCAAAATGTGTCTGGATATGATATTCTGGATCACCATTGTAAAGCCTCTGGTATGGATGCCGGCCTTTATCCCGGCTTATGGCATGCGTGCAGCTGGAGATGTGAAATTTTCCATGATCACCTCCTGCACCACCATGTGGGTATTCCGTTTCTGCCTCTGCGTCTACCTGATCCGCGTCTGCGGCATGGGCCCCATGGCCGTCTGGATCGGAATGTTCACCGACTGGACCGTAAGAGGAATCATCTTCAGCCTTCGCTTTAAAAGCGGAAAATGGATGGAACACAGGGTTGTGTGAACTATTTCCGTGTCACTCATTCCTTTTGCCCTCAGTCCCCGAATCAAGTTGACGATTTCTTTATCAGTCATATCAAGTGGTGCTTTTTTGCTGCCGGGCAGGTCGGGAGCGGCTTGGCTGTTGACTTTTACAGGACAAAATTATATAATGGAACGGATAAAAACAGGGAAAAGTATTTTCAGGAAGCAGGTGGAACTCCTGCACAAGTCCGTTACTGTACAGTCAGATACTGGATGCTTTTTCAGGAACAGGATTTCCTGCGGCAACCGGGATCATTCTGGGAAAAAGCTTTGTTGTCACGACAGAGCTTTTTTTACTGTGAAAGTCCCTGTCAATGCAGGCAGCACACCACTTTTATACCTATGGAGGCAAAGGATATGGCACACAAAACCGGTCTGGAAGAGTACTACGTGATCCGCGGACAGAAGAAAATGCGCTTCGGCTACACCACAGGTTCCTGCGCAGCAGCAGCCTGCAAAGGCGCAGCGCTGATGCTCCTTGGGAAAAAGAAGCTGGACAGTGTTCCTCTTATGACGCCCAAGGGAATTCTCCTGGATCTGGAACTCCACCATATTCAGATTGAAGAAAATCAGGTCACCTGCGCCGTCAAAAAAGACGCAGGTGATGACCCGGACACCACCAACGGAATCCTGGTGTACGCCACCGTATCAAAGACAAAAGAGCCCGGAATCCAGATAGACGGCGGAATTGGCGTGGGCCGTGTGACAAGGCCAGGTCTTTCCCAGCAGGTAGGCGAGGCGGCGATCAATCCGGTTCCAAGGGCTATGATTCTTCGTGAGGCAGAGGAAGCCGCTGTGTCCTACGATTACGAGGGCGGGCTGAAGGTGGTGATCTCCGTGCCCGAGGGCGTGGAAATCGGCAAGAAAACTTTTAATCCGAGGCTTGGAATCACAGGCGGAATTTCCATTTTGGGAACCTCCGGAATCGTGGAGCCTATGAGCGAAAAAGCACTGGTGGAGAGCATTCATGTAGAAATGAAGCAGCATTTCATCCAGGGCGAGCAGTACATTCTTGCCACTCCAGGCAACTACGGCGCAGACTATTTAAGAGAGCATATGACATTGCCCTTTGAGCGGAATATCAAGTGCAGCAACTACGTGGGCGAGACTATTGACATGGCAGTAGACATGGGCGTAAAAGGCATTCTTTTTGTGGCTCATATCGGCAAGTTTGTAAAAGTGGCAGCCGGGATCATGAACACCCATTCCCACAGCGCAGATGCCCGCATGGAGGTGCTGGCTTCCAATGCTCTTCGTGCAGGAGCTGACGGCGACACCGCAAGAGCGGTTTTAAACTGCAATACAACAGATGAAGCCCTGGAAGTTCTTCATGAGAAGCAGCTTTTGCAGCCCACAATGGAAGAAATCATGAAAAAAATCCAGTTTTATCTGGACCACCGTTCCTATGAACAGATCAAGCTTGGGGCAGTGGTATTTAACAATGTATACGGCTATCTTGGCCAGACGAAAGATGCAAAAGAGCTGATCGAAGAAATCAAGAAACAGAACATAGAGCTGCAGAAAAAATAATGCAGGAAGCAGAAAATAAAAGAAACGTAACTGGCAATCAGGAATTTCGCAGTTACGGGAAAGAGAAGTAAATGACAGGAAAATTATACGGCGTAGGTGTAGGTCCGGGAGATCCGGAACTGGTTACACTCAAAGCCTTACGACTTACAAAAGAAGCAGACATACTGGTGTTCCCGGGAGAAAATCCCAGGGAATCCGTAGCCTACAAGATTATGAAAGGCGCATACCCGGAAATCGATACCAAGCAGATGATATCCCTTCCCATGCCCATGACCAAGGACAAAGACCAGCTGAAGCAGGTTCATGACGAAGGCGCCAGAATCGTCGCAGACCAGCTGGATCAGGGCAAAAAT
>CAVJRB010000312.1:2968-6046 GCA_963651655.1 bacterium
CCCTTGGAGATCCCACCGTCTATTCCACCTACCTTTATGTGCACAAACGTGTGGCACAGATGGGATACGACACAGAAATCGTAAGCGGCATCACTTCATTTTGTGCGGTAAGTGCCAGATTTAACCAGGGTCTGGTAGAAAAAGCCCAGCAGCTTCACGTGATCCCGGCTTCTTACCAGATTGAGGAGGCACTGAAGCTTCCCGGCACCAAGGTGCTGATGAAAACCGGAAAACAGATGAAAACAGTGAAAGAGCAGATCAAGGCATCCGGCAGCGAAGCCATGATGATCCAGAACTGCGGCATGCCCGATGAGCAAATATACAGAACAGTAGATGAAATCCCAGAGGATGCAGGATACTATTCATTAATCATTGTAAAAGAGGAGAAAAAGCCATGATTCATTTCGTAGGAGCAGGCTCCGGTGCCCCGGACCTGATCACAGTAAGAGGGAAAAAATACTTAGAGGAAGCAGATGTGGTAATCTATGCCGGCTCCCTGGTAAATCCCAAGCTTCTTGAGTACACAAAGGACATCTGCACCATTTACAACAGTGCCAAAATGACCTTGGAAGAGGTACTTTCCGTAATGGAAAAAGCAGAGGCAGCAGGCAAGACAACGGTAAGACTTCACACAGGTGACCCTTGTATTTATGGTGCTATCCGGGAACAGATGGATGTTCTGGATGAAAAGGGAATCGCTTATGATTACTGCCCTGGCGTCAGTGCATTCTGCGGCGCAGCAAGCGCACTGAACCTGGAATATACCCTGCCGGACATTTCCCAGAGCGTGATCATCACCCGTATGGAGGGCAGAACTCCAGTTCCGCCCAAGGAGAGCATCCAGTCCTTTGCCGCTCATCAGGCAACTATGGTTGTTTTTCTCAGCACAGGAATGCTGGAGGAACTGAGCAGAAGACTGATCGAGGGCGGCTACACAGCAGACACTCCGGCAGCCATTGTTTACAAGGCAACCTGGGAGGATGAGAAAAAATTTGTATGCACAGTAGGCACTCTGGCTCAGACTGCCAAAGAGAACAACATTACAAAGACAGCCCTTATGATCATCGGTGACTGCGTAAATGCAGCCCATTATGACCGTTCCAAGCTTTATGACCCGGGATTTACAACGGAGTTCCGTGAAGCTACAAAGTAATGGAAATAAGATGAAGATTTCCATAATATGTTTCACCCTGACCGGGCAGCAGACCGGAGAAAAACTAAAAAAAGCACTGGAAGAACAGGAGCATGCAGTTTCCTTGTATGCGAAGAGCAAGTACATTCCGGATTCCATAAAAGTGAGCACAAAGGAATGGGCAGGAGAGCAGTTTGAGAGTGCCGATGGAATTATTTTCATCGGAGCCGCAGGAATTGCAGTGCGCAGTATTGCCCCCTATGTAGCCAGCAAAAAAACGGATCCAGCGGTTCTGGTGACAGACGAATGCGGGAGATTTGTGATTTCCCTGTTATCCGGCCACCTTGGAGGTGCCAATGAACTGGCATTGCAGGCGGCAGAGGCTTTGCAGGCAGTTCCTGTAGTGACAACCGCCACAGACATGGAAGGGAAATTTGCCGTGGATATTTTTGCAAAGAAAAACAACTGCCATATTTTCCGTATGAAAGAAGCCAAAGAAGTGTCAGCGGCGTTGCTTGCTGGGGAAAAGGTTGGATTCTACAGTGAATTTCCCTGGGAAGGCGAATTGCCGGAAGGGCTGGTGGATTGCTGCGGATTTAAAGATGGAAAATTGGTTTCAGAAAAGGAATCCGGAACAGATTTGGCAGCTTTGGAAGCAAAGCCAGAAACGGTATCTGACATATTTCCCAAGATAGGAATCGCTGTTACCATACATAAAAACTGCACCCCATTTCCCTCCACCACTCATGTAGTTCCGCCAGCCGTGACGCTGGGAATGGGCTGCCGCAAAAATAAAGAGGCCGAGGCAGTGGAAAAGGCCGCGTTTGCCAGCCTTGAAAAAAACCAGATCTATCCCCAGGCAGTTTCCTGCCTTGCAAGCATTGATATCAAAAAAGAAGAACCAGGGTTTCTTGCTCTGGCAGAAAAAATGGAAATCCCATTTGAAACTTTTTCCAGCGAAGAGCTTCTTGCTGTGAAGGGAGAATTTACAGCCTCTTCTTTTGTAAATAAAACAGTAGGGGTTGACAATGTCTGTGAGAGAAGCGCATTAAAGGCAGCGCAGGATAAAATCTGTGCAAATGACAGAAAGATTTCAGAGCTTCTAAAATTAAGCAGTTTGGAACGAAATATGACAGAAGCAAATACCACAGACCCAGGTACCAGGCGAGGCGTGGAACATTGCCGCCTGATCCAGAGAAAACAGGCAGCAGACGGCGTGACAGCCGCCCTTGCCCTTGCAGATTGGAGGATACATTTTGAATAAAGAGAAGAAAATTTACGTAGTGGGCATTGGACCCGGCTCCTATGAGGGAATGACAGGAGCAGCAGTGACAGCCCTGGAGAAAAGTGATGTGATCGTGGGCTACACCGTTTACATTGATCTGGTAAAGGATCATTTTGAAGGAAAATCCTTCCTTACTACCCCTATGCGAAAAGAAGTAGACCGCTGTGTGATGGCTTTTGACGAGGCAATGAAAGGACAGACCGTTTCCATGATCTGCAGCGGAGATGCAGGCGTATACGGAATGGCTGGCCTGATGTACGAGGTAGGAGCCAATTATCCGGATGTTGACATTGAGGTGGTAGCAGGCGTTACCGCGGCAACCGGCGGAGCAGCAGTCCTTGGTGCACCTTTGATCCACGATTTCTGCCTGATCAGCTTAAGCGACCTTCTCACCCCATGGGAAAAAATTGAAAAACGCCTTCTTCTGGCATCGGAGGCAGATTTTGTGATCTGCCTTTACAATCCGTCCAGCCATAAGAGACACGACTATCTGAAAAAAGCATGCGAGCTGATGCTGCAGCACAAGTCCCCGGACACTGTATGCGGCATTGTGAAAAATATTGGAAGAGAAGGGGAAGATTCCCAGATCATGACTCTGGACGAGCTGAAGGATACCCAGGTAGACATGTTTACCACCGTATTCATCGGCAATTCCCAGACC
>CAVJRB010000313.1:0-6126 GCA_963651655.1 bacterium
GGCCTGTACCGGGATGATTTTCGGGTCACAGGATATGAGTTTGGAAAAGGGGAAAAGTCTGTGTGCATTGTGGGCAGCTCCCGCGGCAATGAAATCCAGCAGATTTATTGCTGTTCCAAACTGGTAAGAAAGTTTCGGCAGCTTGAAGCGGAAGGAAGAATTGAGGATGATCACAAAATATTGATCATTCCATCCCTGAATCCATATTCTATGAATATTAAAAAGCGTTTCTGGCCAACGGACAACACCGATATTAACCGTATGTTCCCAGGATATAATCTGGGGGAGACCACACAGAGAATTGCTGATGGAGTTTTTCAGGAAATTTCAGAATATCAGTTTGGCATTCAGTTCACTTCTTTTTATATGCCTGGAAACTTTGTTCCTCATGTTCGTCTGATGGAAGAGGGGTACAGCAAAATTGACATTGCTTCACAGTTCGGTCTGCCCTATGTAGTAGTGCGAAAGGTGCGGCCTTATGATACCACAACATTGAATTATAACTGGCAGGTCTGGAATACACAGGCATTTTCCCTTTATACAACTGCCACAGAGCAGATTGATCAAAATGGAGCCGGACAGGCAGTTCTTTCTATTTTGAACTTTTGTGCCGCCCAGGGAATTGTCCGGTATCAGGGGCCTTCCCCTATACAGCCCAAAGTGGTAATTGATACGGATCTGGTTTCTGTCAGAACTTCAGAATCCGGTATTTTTGAACCTCTTGTAAAAGCTGGAGAACGTGTCACAATCGGGCAGACTCTTGCAAACATTATTCATCCATATGAAAGCGAGCTGCTGGAAACACTTTATGCTCCTGTTGAAGGTAAAGTATTTTTCATCCACAATGAACCGCTGACTTATGCGAATACGGCAGTAATAAAATTAGTCCGTTAGGATTTACCCAAAAATGAAAGAGGACAGTCATCAGTTAATTGGGATAATTAGCTGGTGGCTGTTTGTATTTAAAGAATTTCAATAAAGATACTGCAGTAGAAATGTCATAAACATTGGGTGAGTCCCTTGACAGTTTGAAATATGGCTGTGAAGGGACTTTATTTGTGGAATGAAATTTGAAAAGAGCAAATGGAATTATGCAATCTGCATATTTAATCTGTCCATATACGCTAAAAAGACAGCATATTGCGTTGAAAGAATACAAAAGCACAAAAAGATGTTATTATTTTGATGAGCGTTTTAATGCAAAAAGCAGCAGAAAGATCGGGGGATTGGAGGAGGAAAAATGCTTCGCATTGCGATTGTAGAAGATAACGATACGGACAGAGAAATAATAGCAGATGCTTTGGGGCGGTTTGAGACGGAGACAAATGAGCATTTTAATATAACGGAGTTCCATGATGCCATGGACTTCCTGGAGCAGAGGAAAATGGACTTCCAGATGGTATTCATGGACATTCAGATGCCCTATATGGACGGGCTCGAGGCGGCGCGGAAATTTCGGGAGAGAAACACGGAGGCAGTGCTGATTTTCGTGACAAGCATGGCACAGTATGCGGTGCACGGCTATGAAGTGGATGCCATGGATTATATCGTGAAGCCCCTCAATTATTTCAGCTTCAGCCTGAAAATGAAACGGGCGGTAAAGCAGATCCATTCCCGGGAAAAACAGCAGTTCATCATCAATACCAGAAACGGCCTTGTGAAAACCTCTATAGATGAAATCAAATACGTAGAAGTACTGGGACATAAAGTGATTTATCATCTGGAGCAAAAGGATGTGGAAGCTTACGGAAGCATGAAAAAGGTAATGGAAGAGCTTCCTAATCATACTTTTGCATTATGCAACCATTGCTATTATGTAAACCTGTATTACGTAACCTCCGTGGAAGGGTATCTGGTATATCTGGGAGAAATCCAGCTGCAGATCAGCCATCCCAGAAAGAAAAGCTTCATGAAAGCCCTGAATGATTATGTGGGAGGATGCAGTGCATGAACATATGGAACATTGTCTGGAAATGTGAGCTGACTTTTGAGCTTTTGCTGTTCAGCTTTCTGATGTGCCGTAATTTTGCCAGAAAACAGCTGTTCTGGCTTCGTGCTTTTGCCGGAAGCGCAATCTGTATGTTTGGAACCGTACTGCTTGTAAGCAATACCCGAACTATGTGGGAAAGTATCCCCGGCATTATCATCATGTTTCTTCTTAGCATGCTGACTATGGTATTTTGCTATGAAAATTCCGTCAGGGAAATCTTTTTTGTCAGCGTGGCGGCGTACAGCACCCAGATTATTTTGTACAGCGTGTTCATTCTTTTGCAGACGTTTCTGAACATAAACGGCGGAATCGGGTTTGTTGTACTTTATGCAGTGCTGCTGGCAATTGCCATATATCTGGTTCTGCATTTTATGGAAAAACGAATCGACGAAACGGAGCATGTAACCGTTCACCCGGGATTCCTTTTGCTGCTTTTGATAACAGCGGGCCTGATCGATACGGTATTTAAGTTCTATATGGTGGATCATATGCTGGGTGTGGAGACAAAAGAGATTTTTGTAGCGTGGAAAACCTTCTCTATGGTTGCCTGCCTGCTGCTTCTGATGGTACAGTTTGGTACTTTGAAGCGCAATTCCATTTCTGTCCAAAAGCAGCAGCTGGAAGATCTGCTCTATCAGAAACAGCAGCAATATGAGCTTTCCCGGAAAAATATAGAACTGATCAATATTAAATGCCATGATCTGAAGCATTGGTTCAAGCGGCTGCAGAGCCTGTCTGGAAGTGCTTACGAAAAGGAAGCCAAAGAAATGCAGAAGGCCCTGACCATTTATGACTCTATGTTCCAGACGGGGAACCAGATCCTGGACACTATTCTTACGGAAAAGAAGCTTTACTGTGAATATAACAAAATTAACATGACTTGCATTGCAGAGGGAGAAAAACTCAGCTTTTTATCGGAAAGTGAACTTTGTTCCCTGTTTGGAAATATTGTGGACAATGCGGTGACGGCAGTTTCCCATCTGGAAGAGGAAGAGAAAAGGACGATTAATATTCTGGTGCGTACCCGTGGAAATTTCCTTTCTATTCATGAGGAAAATTATTATGAGGGCGAATTGAAAAAATCCGGTGATGGGTTTGAGACCACCAAGAAAGATAAGGAACATCACGGATTTGGGTTAAAGAGTGTTAAGATGATTACAGAGAATCACCATGGAAATATGTCGGTGACTGCAGAGGATGGAGTGTTCAATATCAATATTTTGATTCCTCTGCCAAGTATAGAAAAATGAGTAGTGTGGCGTGTGTAAATGTTTATGCACGCCATATTTTATTGGACGGGTGAAAGCTGCCTGCATGAATGAAGATTATGACGGAAAAATGCAAGGTTATGCAAGGAAGGTAGCAAATCGGCAGTTAGGATGATAAAATTTTTATAATAAGTCAACAAATTTGGAGGAATGAGAGATGTTTAAGAAAAAAGTATTATTGGCACTTGGTATGGCCGCAGTATTAAGTACAGGCTGTGCGGCAACATCTGTTTGGGCAGAAGAGAATGCAGATGTGCAGGCAGAGGCAGAGACGGAAAGTACAGATACAGAAGAAAATTCTGAGGCATGAGGCAGAAGAAGCAAATCCGGAAATCGAGGAAGGTTATACCACCGAGCTGGATGGCTGCACGAAAGTGGTTTCCTGGTGTAAAAACGGAAATAACAATATTTATGGACAGTTTTATTATCCGGCTGATTTCGACGAGAGCCAGACTTACCCGGTTATCATTATGAGCCACGGAATCGGCTCTACTTCTGAAATGGTGGAGCGCGCAAAATGGCCGGAAAAAGCAGCACAGGACGGCTATGTGGTTTACACCTATGATTTCTGCGGCGGTTCCAGAAACGGAACCAGCGATATGGATTTCATGGATATGACTGTTATGACAGAGAAAGCAGACTTAAGTGCAGTTATGGATTTTGTGAAATCAAAGGATTATGTGGATCAGGATCACTTGTTCCTTCTTGGCCAGAGCCAGGGCGGACTTGTAAGTGCACTGACAGCAGCAGACCGTGCGGACGATGTGGCAGCTATGATCCTGGTTTATCCGGCACTTTGCATTGCGGATAATGCTAAGGAGACCTATGCTTCCGCAGAGGATATCCCGGAAGGTGAGGCTGATATGCCAGTTGGAAAGGTTGGTTCTGAATATGTGAAGGCTGTTTATGATCTGGATGTTTACGGAACCATCAGTGCATATGACGGAGATGTTATGCTGATCCACGGAATCAACGACAGCCTGGTTCCGTACAGCTATTCTGAAAAAGCGCTGGAAGAGGCTTATACAAGTGAAGGTTCTGTTCTGGTTCCGGTATATGGAAAGCGCTCTACCCATGGATTTGAGATGAACTTCGAAGAAGGAAGAGACTATGCAGAAGCAGTAGGGCTGGAATTCCTGGACGCACACTTAGAGGAAGAGTAATCGCTGGCGGACAGAAATTTTTCTAAGCAATTTAATTATTGTCAAAAATAAAAATATGGGGTGCTCTTGCCGAGTGCCCCTTTTTTAAAAGGAGGAGAAACGTGAAAAGGAAAAAATTTGAGACCGTGGTTATGGCGGCAGTGCTGGCCGCTATGTCTTTGTCAGGATCACTGACAAATGTAAGTGCTGCGGAAAATAATGAAAGTGCGGATGACTTTGTAGCTCAGATTGCGGAGGAGTTTGCCCAGCCGGAAATGAAATATAAACCCTATGCCCGCTGGTGGCTGGCGGAAGGTTCCCACACAGATGAGACTTTGCGGGAATCTGTACAGGAGCTCTATGACGATGGCTACGGCGGAATTGAGTTTGTAACTCTGGATGAGTCCCAGTACCTGGACAAGGAAACTTATGCGTGGGGTTCCCCAGAGTGGATCCACGATACCAAGGTGATTATTGAAGAATGCAATCGCCTTGGAATGAGTGTAAGTATGACCAGCGGAACCCACTGGTCCACCGCTAACCTGATTTCCATCACACCGGATGAGGAGGCGGCTTCCCAGGAGCTTGGCTATACTGTGCTGAGTGTGCAGGGAAAATCAGGCGAGGATGGAAAAACAACCTACGATGGCTACCTCCCTTACTGCAAATTACCAGCCAACGTCACCAAACAAACTCTGGTAAAAGTAATTGCTGCCAAGGTTACTGAGCGGGGCAGTGATCCGGAAGAAGTAAATCAGACTCCATCCAAAATCGATATGTCCTCTTTAAAAGATGTGACGGATATGGCAGTGGATGACAATGGAGACGGAATTTATGGAATCCATTTCATCGCAGAGGATGACGGAGATTACGATCTGTTTACTTTTTACCAGTATGGAACTGGAGAATCCTACAGTCCTGCAGTATCCCCAAGTTACACCATTAACTATCTCAGCGAAGCCGGTGCCGACGCGCTGATTGATTACTGGGATACCAATGTGCTGACGGAGGATGTGCAGGAGCTGATCGATGGAATCGACGAGTGCGACATGTACATGGACTCTCTGGAGCTTTCCACACATGGACAGAACACCACCGGACAGCTGTGGTGCCAGGATATGGAGGAGCAGTTTACCAAAAGACAGGGCTACAGCATTGATGAAATGCTTCCTCTTTTGATTCTCACAAGCGGCAGAAGCGGCTGCTTCGGTGAGCCTCTTGCATATCGTTATGAGCCGGACAACGAAGAGGATGCTCAGTATGTGGAGAACTTAAGAAGAGATTTCTGCCAGACGCAGACAGAGCTTTACACAGAAAATTGTCTGGGTACCTTAAGCGACTGGCTTCATTCCAAAAACATGAAGCTTCGTGCGGAAAATTCCTATGGCATGCGCTTTGAGATTTCAGAGCCTGCAGCTGCTTTGGATTACATCGAGACAGAGTCTATGGAATTTGCAAACGAGCTGGACAGCTACAGAGGCATGGCTGGTGCAGCCCATCTGTTTAACAAGCGTATGTCCAGTGAGACAGGAGCCTGGGTTTCCAGAAACTATGTTTATAATAATGAGTATTACCGCCAGATTTTTTATATGCAGTATGCAGCTGGCGTGCAGAAAACCATGACTCACGGCTATTCTTCTGAATATGGACCTGAGGACCGGGTTCAGTGGCCAGGATATGAGGGAATGGGAGATGAGTGGTCTGACCGTTTCAGCAAGCGCCAGCC
>CAVJRB010000314.1:0-2396 GCA_963651655.1 bacterium
GTATCTGGACGGCTTCTGGTATCTGCTGAAAGCAAAGCCGGAGCTTTATGAGGGCAAGGATGTAGTAGGACAGCTGGATTCCCAGATCCTGCAGGAGCAGGTGCTTGCGCCCATTCTTGGAATCGGTGATCCAAGGACGGACAAGCGGATCTCTTTTGTGGGAGGAAGCCATAAATTAAGAGAACTTCAGGCGATGGCGGATAAGAGCCGGGGAATTGCTTTTGCACTGTATCCCACTTCTATGGAAGACCTGATGCAGATCGCAGACGAGAATAAGCTGATGCCGCCCAAATCCACCTGGTTTGAGCCCAAGCTTCGAAGCGGTATTTTTGTACATAAACTAAAATAAACTGGATGACGGCTGTGCGGATCGACAGGCGCCATCCTGGATGATTGGTAAGAAGGTGAAGTATGGAGACAGAAGAATTTATTTCCGGCTTTTGCCGTACCTGCAACGGAAGCCAGACGGTGTGCTGTGAATACGAAGAAAGAGACGGCAGGCGGATTCTTACATTCATGGACTGCGCATACAAGCGCTGCGTGAACACAGGCGCCTGCGAAATTTATAAAGAAGCCCATCGGCTGGGAAGCGAAGAATAAAAAAGAACAGACCCTGTCATATTTCATAAGGAGATTATGAAGTATAACAGGGTCTGTTTTTGGCTTACTTATTCACATCAATATAACTGTACAGCGTATACTTGGAAATGCCGAAATAATTTGCCACCTTGTCTCCGGACTTTGTGATCAGAAAAGCACCGGAGTCGTTAAGAAACTGAATAGCAGTGACCTTGTCCTCCTTGTTCATCAGGGCAACTGGCTTGCCAACCAGCTTCACAGATTCCTCAATGAGACGGTCCAGAAGATCGTTGACGCTGTGGGTGATCTGCTTGGGCTTCTCTTCTTTATTCTTAGGGGTGATCAGATCGTTCAGCGCACTGTTGATCAGTGTCAGCTTGGTAATGTCATAGTTGATGCCAAACACATAGTGAAGGCTGCCGTCCTCATCCTTAATATAAGAGGTACTGCATTTCAGAATCTTGCCGTCGGCTGTCTTCATCAGATAACCATTGTGGTCAGCAGGGGCACATCCCTCTCCCCGCCCTTTCTGGCGGATTCCGTCAAAAACCGCATCTGACGGACCGTCGCCTACATTTCGTCCGGTTACATGTCCGTTTACAATATAAATAATGGAGTGCTCCGGCTCCTTTGTCTTCAGGTCATGGATTACTACTTCGCAGTCTGATCCGAATTCCGCAGCGATATCCTGAGCAATCTGCTGTAAGACCGTTAATCTTCCCATATTTATCCCTCCTGTTATTATGTAGATATCTTTCAAAATCGTTTTGAAACGCAGAATGTTGCCGTATATTTCTTCTATCATAACATGCCCGGAAAAAAATAAAAAGATATTTTGCCAAAAAAATTGTTGCATACTGAAAAAAATTCGTGCCAGTTTTATTGAACATACGGGTAACATATGCTATATTTACTTTAAAGTAAATGGTGCAAAGAACTGATTTGTCTATTTTGTACAAAATATAGGAAGGAAATGTGAGAGGAGGACGGACGATGAAGTATCTTTTGAAAAATGGAACGGTAATATCTGGCACAGCCGCGAAAAAGCTGGATGTATTAGTGGAAGGGGAAAAAATCCTCAAGGTAGGCGAGAATCTCCCGGAAGAGGGTGCCAAAGTGCTGGACGTGACCGGAAAGCTTCTTTTTCCGGGATTTATTGACGGACACACCCATTTTGATCTGGAAGTTGCAGGAACCGTAACTGCAGATGATTTTGAGACGGGAACCAGGGCTGCCATTCTCGGCGGAACCACGCTGGTTATCGATTTTGCTTCTCAGGACAAAGGGGGACACACTCTGAAGGAAGGCCTTGAGAAATGGCACAAAAAAGCAGACGGCAAATGCTCCTGCGATTATTCTTTCCACATGTCTATTGTAGAGTGGAACGAGGAAACCAAAAAAGAAATCCAGGACATGATCGATGAGGGAATTACCAGCTTTAAGCTTTACATGACCTATCCGGCTATGATCGTGGACGATGAGGATCTTTACAAGATTGTGAAGGCCCTGAATGAGAAAGGCTGTTTCGCAGGCGTTCACTGTGAAAATGCAGGTGTGATCGACGCGCTGATCCAGGAGGCGAAAGCGGAAGGAAGATTAGGTCCGGAAAATCATCCGCTGGTGCGCCCGGACACTATGGAGGCTGAGGCTGTTCACAGACTTCTGGTGATCGCAAAGGAGGCAGGAGCCCCGGTAATGGTGGTTCATCTGACCAACCGCAAGGCTTATGAGGAAATCATCCACGCAAGAGAAAACGGACAGACTGTCTTTGCAGAAACCTGCCCCCAGTATCTGGTACTGGATGACAGTGTGTATTC
>CAVJRB010000315.1:0-3736 GCA_963651655.1 bacterium
CCATACGGATGTGTATATAGATACAAAAAATAAATAACGGAGGAATATATGTTATGAAAGGCATTATTTTGGCAGGAGGATCGGGTACTCGCCTGTATCCACTGACGAAAGTTACGAGTAAGCAACTCTTACCTATTTTTGATAAACCGATGATTTATTATCCAATGTCCGTTCTGATGAACGCCGGCATTCGTGACATTTTGATTATTTCCACACCGCAGGATACTCCTCGTTTCGAGAATCTGCTGGGGGATGGTCACCAGTTTGGTGTGAATCTGACCTATGCTGTTCAGCCGTCTCCGGATGGACTAGCACAGGCCTTTATCATTGGGGCTGATTTTATCGGCAGCGATTCTGTGGCTATGGTGTTGGGCGACAACATTTTTGCTGGTCACGGACTAAAGAAAAGATTAACTGCTGCAGTAGAAAACGCCGAAAACGGCAAGGGTGCAACGGTGTTTGGCTACTATGTCGACGATCCGGAACGTTTTGGCATTGTGGAGTTTGATGAGAATGGTAAAGCTGTTTCTATCGAGGAGAAGCCAGAGCACCCGAAGAGCAATTACTGTGTGACGGGTTTGTACTTCTATGACAACCGTGTGGTCGAGTTCGCAAAGCATCTGAAACCGTCTGCTCGTGGGGAACTGGAAATCACAGATTTGAATCGCATTTATCTGGAAGATGGTTCTCTGAATGTGGAACTGTTGGGGCAGGGGTTTACTTGGCTGGATACCGGTACACATGAGAGCCTCGTAGATGCTACTAACTTTGTGAAGACCGTTGAGCAGCACCAGCATCGTAAAATTGCCTGTTTGGAGGAAATCGCATACTTGAACGGTTGGATTAGCAAGGATGAATTGATGGAAGTCTATGAGGTCATGAAGAAGAACCAGTATGGTCAGTGCCTGAAGGATATTATGGATGGCAAGTATCAGGAGCATTTGTACTAATTAGATAACGAGAAAAATACATAGATAAATCAGAGGAGAATAGATCATGAATATTATTGTTACCGGCGGTGCTGGTTTTATTGGTAGTAACTTTGTGTTCCATATGCTGAAGAAGTATCCGGGTTACCGAATCATCTGTCTGGACAAGCTGACCTACGCAGGCAATCTGTCCACACTGGAACCTGTTATGGATAACCCAAACTTCCGTTTCGTAAAAGTCGACATCTGTGACCGTGAAGCAGTGAACAACCTGTTTGAAGAAGAGCATCCGGATATTGTGGTCAACTTTGCGGCAGAATCTCATGTTGACCGCTCCATCGAAGATCCGGGCATCTTCCTCCAGACCAATATCATCGGTACTAGTGTACTGATGGATGCTTGCCGTAAGTATGGCATCCAGCGTTACCATCAGGTTTCTACCGATGAGGTCTATGGTGACCTGCCACTGGATCGTCCTGACCTGTTCTTCACTGAAGAGACTCCAATCCACACCAGCTCTCCGTACAGCAGCTCCAAGGCAGCCGCTGACCTGTTGGTTCTGGCTTATCATCGTACCTACGGCCTGCCAGTGACTATCTCCCGTTGTTCTAATAACTATGGCCCGTATCACTTCCCGGAGAAGCTGATTCCGCTGATGATTGCCAATGCGCTGGCTGACAAGCCGCTGCCGGTTTACGGTGAGGGCCTGAATGTCCGTGACTGGCTGTATGTGGAAGACCACTGCAAGGCCATCGACCTGATTATCCACAAGGGTCGTGTCGGTGAGGTCTACAATGTCGGCGGTCACAACGAGAAGCAGAACATCGAGATCGTAAAGATTATCTGCAAGGAACTGGGCAAGCCGGAGAGCCTGATTACCCACGTTGGTGATCGTAAGGGTCACGATATGCGTTATGCCATCGACCCGACTAAGATTCACAATGAATTGGGGTGGCTACCGGAGACCAAGTTCGAGGATGGCATCAAGAAGACTATCCAGTGGTATCTCGATAACCGTGAATGGTGGGAGACTATCATCAGCGGCGAGTATCAGAACTACTACGAGAAAATGTACAGCAATCGCTAACAGGAGGAAAGAATATGAAGTTTTTTGTAACTGGCGTTGGCGGTCAGCTGGGCCATGATGTGATGAACGAGCTGCTGAAGCGCGGTCATGAAGGTGTTGGTTCTGATATACAGGAAAACTACAGCGGTGTAGCAGATGATTCTGCAGTAACAAAAGCATCGTATGTGGCTCTGGATATTATTGATAAAGATGCCGTTGAAAAAGTAATTACAGAAGTAAATCCGGATACTGTGATCCACTGCGCAGCATGGACTGCTGTGGACATGGCAGAGGATGACGATAAAGTAGCGAAAGTTCGTGCAATCAATGCTGGCGGAACTCAGAATATTGCAGATGTCTGCAAAAAGCTGGACTGCAAGATGACCTATATCAGCACGGATTATGTGTTTGATGGTCAGGGTACTGAGCCTTGGAAGCCGGACTGCAAGGATTACAAGCCTTTGAATGTGTACGGCCAGACGAAGCTGGAAGGTGAGTTGGCAGTCAGCCAGACGCTGGAAAAGTATTTTATTGTCCGCATTGCTTGGGTGTTTGGTTTGAATGGCAAGAACTTCATCAAGACCATGCTGAATGTCGGCAAGACCCATGACACTGTCCGTGTGGTCAATGACCAGATTGGCACACCGACCTATACATACGATTTGGCTCGACTGCTCGTTGACATGAATGAAACTGAGAAATACGGCTATTACCATGCGACCAATGAGGGTGGCTATATCAGCTGGTACGATTTCACGAAAGAAATCTATCGTCAGGCTGGCTATAAGACGGAGGTTCTGCCGGTGACCACGGCGGAGTACGGTCTGAGCAAGGCTGCTCGTCCGTTCAACAGCCGTCTGGATAAGAGCAAGCTGGTGGAAGCTGGATTTACTCCGCTTCCGACCTGGCAGGATGCATTGAGTCGTTATCTGAAGGAAATCGAGCAGTGATAGAGGAGATAAAGAAAATGGGACAGATTAAAGTTGAGAAAAATGTAGGCGGCATCGAGGGCCTTTGCGTCATTGAGCCGACGGTTTACGGTGATGCCCGTGGTTATTTCATGGAAACCTACAACGAAAAAGATATGAAGGAAGCTGATATTGACGTCCATTTCGTACAGGATAATCAGTCCATGTCCACAAAGGGTGTGCTACGTGGCCTGCATTTCCAGAAACAGTATCCGCAGTGCAAGCTGGTGCGCGTCGTGCGCGGTACTGTGTTTGATGTTGCTGTTGATTTAAGAAGCAATTCTGAGACCTATGGTAAGTGGTATGGCGTGAACCTGTCCGCTGAGAATAAGAAACAGTTCCTCATCCCGGAGGGGTTTGCGCACGGATTCCTTGTCCTGAGTAACGAAGCAGAGTTCTGCTACAAGGTCAATGACTTCTGGCGCCCAAATGATGAAGGAGGCATGGCTTGGAATGACCCGGAAATCGGCATCAAGTGGCCAGAACTGAAAGGTGAGTATAAGGGCAGCGCGAGTGCAGAAGGCTACACTCTGGAAGATGGAACTGTACTGAATCTGAGCGATAAAGACCAGAAATGGCTGGGGCTGAAAGATACTTTTAAATTTTAAGAACACAGGGGTAGGAAGAATGCAGCGGGAAAACGAAGTACAACACGTATTTCTGGTAGGAGCTAAGAGTTTAGGTGCATATGGCGGATATGAGACTTTTGTTTATAAGCTCACAGAGTACCACCAGAATAAGAAAAATATTAAATATCATGTAGCGTGTAAGGC
>CAVJRB010000316.1:0-2578 GCA_963651655.1 bacterium
CAGTTGACAGTTAGCTCGCCGGAGTGTTGCGACGACCTGCGATGAATATACCTTGTGAACTCACGTCCGGGTAACGACTTCTTCACTAAGCCTCCCTTCCTTTAATCATTCCGCATATTTCGCCCGCAGCAGTGCAATCTCCCTCGTCCAGCCTTCATCATCATTTGGTGTTTCCAGAATAAATGGTCTGCCTTCCAGGGCGGGGTGGCGGATGACGCGAACCAGGGCGTCCAATCCGATCTGGCCTTCGCCGATTTTGGCGTGACGGTCTTTGTGACTGCCAAGGCCGTTCATACTATCGTTCAGATGAATTGCTTTCAGATGTTCGAGGCCGATGATACGGTCGAACTCATCCAGCACACCGTCCAGATCATTTACAATATCGTAACCGCCATCCCATACATGACAGGTATCCAAACAGACTCCCAGCTTATCTTTCTTCTCCACCAGATCCATAATGGCCCGAAGCTCCTCAAAATGGCTTCCCACCTCAGATCCTTTCCCGGACATAGTTTCAAGAAGAACGGTTGTGGTCTGCTCCTCTGTAAGAACAGCGTTCAGTACCTCCGCAATCTTCTGGATTCCAACCTCGATTCCCTGTCCCACATGGCTTCCCGGATGGAAATTATAGTAATTTCCAGGGGTAAATTCCATGCGCTTCAGATCATCCGCAAAAGTCTCCTTTGCAAACTCTCTCAGGTTCTCCTTCGCCGCACAAGCATTCAGAGTATAAGGGGCATGAGCCACTATTTTCCCAAATTCATGCTCCCTGGCAAGCTCCAGAAACTTTGCCACATCCGCCGGATCAATAGCCTTGGCATTTCCCCCTCTTGGATTTCTTGTAAAAAACGCGAACGTATTCCCGCCGTTTTTCACCATCTGCCGCCCCATGGCAGCGTATCCCTTAGAGGAAGATGTATGATTTCCTATATATAACATATGCTTTTTTCCTTTCTGCAAATATCCTCCATTGTTCCTGTACACTCTGCGCAAAAAACCTCGCGGAACATTACCAGCAAACAATCACTTTATTGTACCATTTCCCCCTTCTTTTTCAAGATATTTATTGACGAAATCCCTTTTTCTTCTTATACTATTGAAAGGTGTGTTCATCTGTAAAAACAATTTTGTCCCACGTTTTTACAGAGTTCATCCATACAAAAAGAGGAAGGAAATCGATATGAAAGAACGTGAAAAATTCTCATCCCGACTGGGATTTATCCTGATCTCAGCCGGCTGCGCCATCGGCATCGGTAATGTATGGCGCTTCCCTTACATCACAGGCCAGTACGGCGGCGCTGCCTTCGTACTGATCTATCTTCTGTTCCTGGTAATCCTGGGACTGCCCATCATGGTCATGGAATTTGCAGTCGGCCGCGCAAGCCGCAAATCCGCTGCCAGAAGCTTCCATCTCCTTGAGCCCAAAGGCACCAAATGGCACCTTTACAGCTACGGCGCCATGCTTGGCAACTACATGCTGATGATGTTTTACACCACAGTAGGAGGCTGGATGCTTGCATACTTTTTCAAGATGGCAAGCGGAACCTTCACAGGTCTTGACACTGAAGCGGTAGGAAATGTATTCAACACCATGCTTTCCAATCCAGGAGAAATGACTTTCTGGATGGTAATTGTAACCGCATTCGGTTTTGGAACCTGCTGCATGGGACTGCAGAAAGGCGTTGAACGAATCACCAAGGTTATGATGGTTTGTCTTCTTACCATCATGGTGGTCCTCTGCATTAAGAGCTGTACGCTTCCAGGGGCAATCGAGGGCATCAAGTTCTACCTGCTTCCAGACTTCGGACGTCTGAAAGAAAACGGACTGCTCTCCGGTATCTACGCTGCTATGGGACAGGCATTCTTCACCCTGAGCCTTGGAATCGGTGCTATGGCGATCTTTGGAAGCTACATTGGCAAAGAACGCAGCCTTATGGGTGAGTCCATCCAGATCGGTATTCTGGATACCTTCGTAGCGCTGATGGCCGGACTTATTATTTTCCCGGCATGCTTCGCTTACAACGTAAGTCCTACCCAGGGTGTTGGACTTGTGTTCGTAACGCTGCCCAACATGTTCAACCAGATGATGGGAGGACGCTTCTGGGGCGCATTGTTCTTTATTTTCATGACATTTGCAGCTCTTTCCACCATCATTGCCGTATTTGAAAATATCTTAAGCTTTGCCATGGATCTGTGGGGATGGAGTCGTAAAAAAGCCGTTGCTGTAAACGGTATCGCCATTTTCATTCTGTCCATGCCATGCGTGCTTGGATTCAATGTATGGAGCGGTTTTCAGCCGCTTGGCGCAGGAAGCACCATTCAGGACCTGGAGGACTTCATTATCTCCAACAACCTGCTTCCCCTTGGAAGCCTTGTTTACCTGCTGTTCTGCGTTACCCGCTATGGATGGGGATGGGACAACTTCATCAAAGAAGCGGATCTTGGAAACGGTATCAAATTCCCGAAATGGGCACGTCCATATCTTACCTATGTGCTGCCCCTTATCGTCCTTTTGATCTTTGTAATGGGATATTACGATAAGTTCTTCCGATAAGATACCTGCAAAATAGGATACCCC
>CAVJRB010000317.1:0-2672 GCA_963651655.1 bacterium
CCATTATCCCGATCCTGATCGTACCGTATTACTCGGTAATCGGCGGATGGGTTATCAAGTATCTCATTGAATATGTAAAAGGCAACAGCCAGAAGCTGGCAGAAGACGGATATTTCTCCGCCTTTATCTCAGACGGAACCTCCACAGAGATCTGCTTTCTTGTATTTGCCCTTTTGACACTGGCAATTATTTTCGCAGGTGTTCGAAACGGAGTAGAGCGCGTTTCCAAATTCATGATGCCGATCCTGGTATTTTTGTCCGTGCTGATCGCCATCTACTCGGTTACAAGACCTGGCGCTTTGGCAGGCGTGAAATATTTTCTGGTTCCAAACCCGGCTAACTTTTCCTGGATGACCGTAGTCGCAGCCATGGGACAGATGTTCTATTCTTTGTCCATTGCAATGGGAATCCTGGTCACCTTCGGTTCTTATATGAAACGAGACGTGTCCATTGAAGGCTCCACCACAAATGTGGAGATTTTTGATACTGCCATTGCTATTATGGCAGGCCTGATGATCATTCCGGCAGTCTTTGCATTTTCCGGCGGAGATCCGGATACCCTGCAGGCAGGTCCGGCGCTGATGTTCATTACCATCCCCAAGGTTTTTGCCAACATGGGATTTGGAACGCCAATTGGAATCATTTTCTTCCTGCTGGTACTGATGGCAGCTCTGACAAGCTCCATTGCCCTTACGGAAAGCGCCGTATCTACTTTCCAGGACGAGCTGAGATGGCCGAGAAAAGGTGCAACGGTAATCGTAGGCATCATCATGGTCATTCTTGGAAGCCTTTCTTCCCTGGGATACGGACCGCTGGCATTTGTGAAGATCATTGGCATGCAGTTCCTGGATTTCTTTGATTTCCTCACCAACTCGGTCATGATGCCTATCGCTGCATTTGCAACCTGCATTCTGATTTCCAGAGTCATCGGTGTTGGCAAAATTGAAGAGGAAGTGGAAGCAGACGGAGGATCTTTTAAAAGGAAAAAAGTCTTTCGTTTTATGATCCGGTATCTCTGCCCGATTTTTGCTGTGATCATTCTGCTCAGCTCCGTGGCAAATGCATTCGGCTGGATTTCCATGTAAACGGAGTTGACTTCGGACAAAAGATACCGCAAAGCAGAGCGTGCAGGTTGCGGGAACGATTTTTTTGCACGCTCTAACACAAAGGAGAAAATTATGTTCAGAGAAATTGGTGAAGAGAGAACATTTAACGGGATTCTAAAACAGATCATCGAGAACATCCAGAAAGGAACCCTGAAAGCCGGGGCAGCACTTCCGGCGGAGCGGGTTATGGCAGAAGCCATGGGCGTATCCCGCCCGGCAGTGCGGGAAGTGCTCCGTGCGCTGGAGCTTCTTGGAATTGTGGAATCCGTTCCCGGTGGCGGCAATTACATTACCTCGGATCTTGACAACTGGCTCATCGGCCCGCTGTCCATCCTTTTCCAGTTAAACAACAGCTATCCCATTCAGAACCAGCAGCTTCGCGCCGCACTGGAGCGGGAATGCGCTGTTCTTGCAGCGAAGAAATGCACGCCCCTTGACGCAGCAGAGCTGCTGATGATCCTCACAAGGCTGGATGGTGCAGAGGATGAGAAAACCAGAGGAGATCTCGACAAGGAGCTTCATCACAAAATTGCCAAAATTGCAGACAATCCTATGCTTTACAGTGTTCTTTCCGCCGCTGACCAGCTGATCGAATCCAGCATTTCCGGAACAAGAGATTATATCATGCTGAAAAACCAGTCTGTCAAAGATGTGGATGACCAGCACAGAAGACTGGTACACGCCATTATAAACGGTGACGCCAGGGAAGCGGAGCACTGTATGTCTGAGCATATGGAAACCATCGAGAAATATATGCTTGAAATGCAAAAAGAGCGGTAAAAACCGCCCCTTTTGTTTTAAGTAACTGGCAGTCAGGGATTTTCCCCCGGCTGTCAGTTTTTCTTTTTGTAGATCAGATAAGAATAGAAGACAGGGATCAGGCTGCAGCACAGGGCCAGCACGATCAGAAGGATCATGCTTGTTTGATCCCCAAGCGCGTTTGCAGCAAAAGCAAGCAGGATTAGAAGAACTCCCACAAGCACCATAAGTTTTCCAGCGAAGCGGTGTGTCCGCACCCAGTTATGCTCATCTGCCAGTGCCCAGGAAACCTTAATTCCTATCGTATAGTTCTGCTGAACCTTGGGAAGATAATTTCCCAGCACCAGAAAAAGCAGTCCAATCAGCAGCATCATTACCATGGCCATACTGATCTTTACACCAAGGGCAATGAGATAAGCAGCACCGCTCATCAAAATAGAGAGCACCGGAATGATCCACATGATAACCATCAGCATTTTGGGATGGATGTTCTTTTTCTTCGGGTCCGCAAAGGTGCAGAAAATCAGTACCAGCTGTACTGCAGCCAGAAGACATGGCAAAAAGAAGACTGCCTGTGCCCTGGAACGCCAGCCATCCACCTGACCGTCAAAGCCCCAGTGCGAAGGAACCTGCTCTGGAAGGCGGTTCCACAGAAGAAGTCCTGCCAGCATAGGAAGCAAGGTAAGTATGGTTGTAAGAATAATTGTTTTTTTGTAAGCCTTCATGATCTTTTTCCACCTTTCAGTTCTGACAGCCAGGCCATCATTTCTTCCACAACTGTCATGTTCAGTTCGTAAAAAATAAAGT
>CAVJRB010000317.1:2682-3655 GCA_963651655.1 bacterium
CCTTTTTCAAAACCTTCAGATGATAGGACACGGTCGCCTGTGTCATATCGAAATTCCCTGCAATATCGCCGGCAGAAAGCGGACCTTCTTTGAGCAGCTCCAGTATTTCCCTTCGCGCCGAGTCGGACAATGCCTTAAACGTATCCGCAAGTGCCAAATTCCCATCCCCTCCTTATCCTGTGCTTTGAAACAGTCTTTTTCACCGCACGACTATTTAGAAAATTATCTAATTAGAAATATTTCTAAATAGCAATATAGCACCGTTTTTTCGAAATATCAATATGAAAATCAATTCTGGAATTTCGAAGACGGGGCAGTCTAAATTGCTGCTGCGTACTTTACGGCTGACAATGATTTTGCCTTGTAATTCCTGCCAATATCCTATATACTCATTTATCATACTTTGTAACCATTTGGCACTTTCACAGTTACGGGAAAGATTCCCTTGCTGAATCGTTACCATGATTTGGGGGCAAAAAATGGACACCATTTATCGAATTGCAATTTGTGATGATGAAGCGGCAGACCGCGCCTACCTTTCCTCCCTTGTGAAAAAGTGGGGCAGTGCAAAGGAAGCGGCGGTGCGTGTTCGCGAATTTACTTCTGCGGAGAATTTTCTGTTTCATTACGCTGAGAATAAAGAATATGACATCCTTCTTCTGGATATTGAAATGGGAGACATGGATGGCGTTTCCATGGCGAAAAAGCTGCGCCAGAACAACCACACCATCCAGATCATATTTGTCACCGGATATTCAGATTATATTGCAGAAGGATATGAGGTGGAGGCACTTCATTATCTATTGAAACCTCTGAAGGAAGAGAAGCTTTTCACAGTTCTGGACCGTGCAGCCCGTAAGCTTTCTGTGAATGAGAAAGTTCTGACTCTCACAAGCGGCGGGGAAATGGTGCGTTTTCCACTTTATCAGCTTCGGTACGCAGAAGTCTATGGAAACTATGTAACCCTTCATGC
>CAVJRB010000318.1:0-1225 GCA_963651655.1 bacterium
GGCCAAGGTGATCGCCAACACCACCAGCGCAGATTTCACCCAGATCAATGCCACTGTAGCTGGGAAAAAGGACATGGAAGAGGTGGTGAAGCAGGCTCAGAACGCCCTTGGCATGTACGGCAGGAAGACTATTCTTTTTATTGACGAGATTCACCGCTTCAATAAGGGACAGCAGGATTATCTGCTGCCTTTTGTGGAGGACGGCACTATTATCCTGATCGGTGCGACCACAGAGAATCCTTATTTTGAAGTAAACGGAGCGCTTCTTTCCCGGTCTATTGTGTTCGAACTGAAGGCACTGGAGATTCCGGAGATTAAGGAACTGATCCTGCGTGCAGTCAATGACAAAGAAAAGGGAATGGGAAGCTACGGGGCGGTTCTGGACGAGGATGCCCTGGAGTTTCTTGCAGATATGGCAGGAGGAGATGCCAGAAGCGCTTTAAATGCCATAGAACTGGGGATTCTGACTACTCCCAGAGCGGATGACGGTAAGATTCATATCACCCTGGATGTGGCTTCTGAGTGCATCCAGAAGCGTGTGGTGCGCTATGACAAAAACGGAGATAACCATTACGACATTATTTCTGCATTTATTAAAAGCATGCGCGGCTCAGACCCGGATGCTGCCGTGTACTATCTTGCCAAGATGCTGTACGCAGGAGAAGATGTGAAGTTTATTGCAAGGCGCATTATGATCCTGGCTTCTGAAGATATTGGAAACGCAGATCCTCAGGCCCTTGTGGTGGCAACCGCAGCGGCTCAGGCCGTAGAGCGTGTTGGTATGCCAGAGTCCCAGATCATTCTTTCCCAGGCGGCTGCTTATATGGCCTGTGCGCCGAAGAGTAATGCGGCTGTGAATGCGATTTTTGCGGCTATGGACAGTGTGAAGCGAACCAGGACTACAGTTCCGGTACATCTTCAGGATGCCCACTACGGCGGCCATGAGAAGCTTGGTCATGGAATCGGTTACAAGTATGCCCATGATTATCCCAACCATTATGTACAGCAGCAGTATCTTCCAGACGAAATTAAGGATGAGAAATTCTATGAGCTGTCGGATATGGGATATGAGAAGAAATTGAAAGAGCATATGGAATTTATACGAGGGAACAAACAATAGCGGCACGAAATAAAATGGAGGAGCTTTACAAAAGCCCCTCCATTATTTTCGCATAAATTTCTTCGTATTTCTTCGGCCACTGCTTGCACATGGCCTTGGCTGCCG
>CAVJRB010000318.1:1235-3615 GCA_963651655.1 bacterium
CCGCAAGAGAAAGGTCAATCACAGAAGCACCCTTTTGCAGAAGCTGCAGATGAACCACGTATTCGCCCTGATTGTTAATGTAGTAATCCGCTGGTGCCTTGACCTGATTCTTGGCGGAAGCGCCTCTGGCAGCTAAATACTGCAGTACCTCCCTGCGGATATCCTGGGAAATATCGTTCTCGAAATAGGTAAGCGTGTTTTTGCCATCTTCAGTGAGATAATAGTAAGAAGTATTGGAAATGGTACGCTTCTCGATCAGCTCTGTCTCCTCAAGCTCGGAAAGAGCCTGCTGTAAATGGAAATAATTGGTGTATTCCCGGTCCAGAATAAATTCAGAAATCTCGGAATTGGTGATGGGAGAGGATGAATTTCGAAGCATATATAAAATGATCAGCTTGTAAACAGTAAATGGTGTTGCCATTTTCAAGCCTCCTTTCTGACTTTTCCCTGAAAACTCTGTCTTTCCTTCAATCGGTGGTGGAGAAGATTAAGGACTTCTCTTTTGCGGCTTGCCCATAAAGGTGCAATGAGCAGATCCTTGGGACCGTCCCCGGTAACCCGGTGGATCACAATGGATGGATCCAGATGCTCCAGACAGTCTGCAACAAGGTCAATATATTCCTCACGTTCCAGCACTTTGAATTTCCCGGCAAGATAATCATATGCAAGGTCGGTGCCTTTGAGAACATGGAGAAGCTGCAGCTTAATGCCCTGAATGTCACGGGCACTTAAGTAATCCATAGTTGCCAGCATATCTTCCCTGGTTTCACCCGGAAGTCCGAGAATGGTGTGCACCACTACTTCAAGTCCTGCCTTTCGAAGTCTGCAAAGTGCATCCTCGAAGCAGGAAAGAGGATAACCCCGGCGGATATAGGCGGCAGTAGATTCATGAATGGTCTGCAGTCCAAGCTCTACCCAAACCGGCTTTCTTTTATTCAGGCGGGAGAGAAGGTCTATCACATCATCTCCCAGACAATCCGGCCTGGTGCCGATGGAGAGTGCCACAATCCCGGGATGGGAAATGGCTTCCGTGAAAATCTGCTCCAGATAAGAAACTGGGGCGTAGGTATTGGTATACGCCTGAAAATAAGCAATATATTTGTGAATCGGACGCTTGGCGGACAGCATTTCAATCTGGCTGTCAATCTGCCGGGTGATGGAAAGTGCCGCACTTGCGGCGAAATCACCGCTTCCGCCCTCGCTGCAGAAAATACAGCCTCCGTGCCCGATGGTGCCGTCACGGTTGGGACAGCTCATGCCGCCATTTAAAGTAACCTTGTACACCTTTTCCCCGAACCGTTCCCGAAGCATATAGTCAAGGGAATGATAGGGCTTGCCGTTCCAGTTATTCATCGTACACCAGGATCCTGGCTGTGATCTACTACACAATCCGGATCTGGCTCACTGGTTTCTTCCGGGATGTATTTGTCAAAAATTTTCACAAAGAAATGTGAATTGATGTAAGCAATTCCGGAAAATCCAAGAAGCACCAGAAGAAGAATCACTGTGGACTGGATCTGGGCGCTTGGAATAAAGAATACCAGAGCCGGGGCAGCAGAGATCAGGATCATAAGTGCTGTATAAGGAAGATGACGGATGGACATCAAAAATGCGTTGGTAAAAGTGTTCTTGATGGTGTTGTAAAATTTGGCAAGTACCGGGTAGATGTACATGAAGAGCATCAGGTAAACTACCAGGATCATCATAAACAGTACAATGAGCACTTTGCCAAGGGTGCCTGCTGTGCCGCGGCAGATGCTGATGTCGATCGCAAGGAGAACTCCGGCAGCCAGCATGATCAGGTTGATCACGATGCCCTGCTTCAGGTTCTGCTTAAAGGATTTGAAAAAGCCGCGTACAATGTAGGATTCTTCATTGCGTACCATCTTCATTGTGACATAGAACATGGCAGAAATGGAAGGGCCGATTGTAACAATGGGGATGCAGCAGACGATGCACAGAATATTCAGAATGATAAGATCTGCCACTCTGCTCATAAAGGTGAAAAACTTGTTATCCATGTTGAAGAAACGATCCATGAAATATACTCCTCTTTTCTGTTTGATGTAAAGCCGGGAAGTGACCTGGCTTCGTAGCTTATGCAATAGTATAACGAATCTGTTGAAAAAAAGCAATTTGAAAATCAAAATGTATAAAATTTTCACAAAAAAATATTCTCGAAATTGCTTGCTTATCACACGTTAGCGTGTTAAAATAGTAATCATTGAAAATAGAATAGTAACAATTAAAGATAGAAAAAGGAGTAGCGAAATGAGTAAAAATATCAGAACTGAGGCAGTTGACCATCTTTTTGAGGCCATACTTTGTCTGAAGGATAAGGAAGAGTGCTACACGTTTTTCGAGGATGTATGTACGGTAA
>CAVJRB010000319.1:0-1236 GCA_963651655.1 bacterium
TACAACGAGGCCGAGGTGCTGCACGGCATAGACCTGACTTTTCGTGAGGGGACGGTCAATGCACTGGTCGGTCCGTCCGGCAGTGGCAAATCCACCATTGCCAAGCTCATTGCATCCTTCTGGGATGTGAAAAGCGGAAGCATTACTGTGGGCGGTGCAGATATCCGCGAGATCTCGGCCAAACACTATCATGGGCTCGTTGCCTATGTATCACAGGATAATTTCCTGTTTGACAATACTGTGCGGGAGAATATCCGCATGGGAAGACCGGATGCCACGGATGCCCAGGTAGAGCAGGCCGCGAAGGACTGCGGATGTTATGAGTTTATTATGGGACTGGAAAAGGGCTTTGATACGGTGGTGGGCAGCGGCGGCGGACATCTTTCCGGCGGGGAAAAGCAGCGCATTTCCATTGCCCGTGCCATGCTGAAAAATGCGCCCATTGTGATTCTGGATGAAGCTACGGCTTACACCGATCCGGAGAACGAAGCGGTTATTCAGGAAAGCGTGGCGCGGCTGGTGCATGGCAAAACACTGATCGTCATTGCCCACCGGCTTTCTACTATTGTGGATGCCGACCAGATCGCGGTGGTAAAGGATGGCCGCATTGAGGCTGTGGGAACGCAGACGGAATTGCTGCAAACCTGTCCGTTGTATGAGACCCTCTGGAACGCGCATATTGCGTCCCGGGACAGTGTGAAAGGAGGTGCTGACTATGTTTGAGATTTTGAGAAAATTTTTTCATTTTTGCGAGGAACGGGAACGCAGGGAATTTTACAGGTCCATCCTTCTTGGTGTGGCAGCGGCACTGTTTTCGGCGCTTAAAATTCCGGCAATTGGTGTTATGCTGCAGGCAATTCTAACAGGCGGCGTGACTGCAAAAACAATCCTGCTTTCTGCTTCTATTATGCTGGTATCGGTCATTGGTTCGTCCCTGCTTAAATACCGCACCACTGCTCTGCAGACGGACGGAGGCTACTGCACTACTGCCAACAAGCGCGTACAGATTGCGGAACATCTGCGGTATCTGCCCATGGGCTATTTTAATGCAAACAGTTTGGGGGCCATTACATCCGTTACTACCAACACCATGGACAATCTTTCAGGCGTGTCTACCCGTGTGGTCATGCTTGTCACAGAGGGCATTTTTTCCACAATGGTTATGACCTTGGCTGTGTTCCTTTTTGACTGGCGTGTTGGGCTGCTCATTATAGCAGGCCTTTTGATGTACTATCT
>CAVJRB010000319.1:1246-4016 GCA_963651655.1 bacterium
CTATCTTGTCAATCATGCGCTGCAGCTGAAGTCTGAAAAAACAACCAGCAGGAAGCTGGCTGGTGATACGGCGGTGGTTGAGCAGGTTCTGGAGTTTATCAGGGGAATTGCTGAGGTGAAATCTTATTCCCTTACAGGAAAATATAACCATAGGCTGGAATCTGCAATCGACGAAAACGCTGCGGCCAACATCGACATGGAACTGAAGCTTCAGCCTCTCATGCTGGCGCAGAATGCGATTGCCAAGCTTATTGATGTAGGTGTAGTGGTGTTGTCTCTTATACTTTATACCAGTGGGAAAATGGAATTGCAAAACTGTGTCATGCTGTTCATCTGTTCTTTTTTGCTCACGGAGGGGCTGGAACAGGCCGGTACGCAATCCAGCTTGCTGCGGGTGGTGGATACCTGCGTGGATCAGGCAGCGGACATTCTGAATCTGCCGGCCATGGATATTTCCGGTGCGGAACTGACACCGGAGTGTCATGACCTTCATGCAGAGAACATTCGCTTCTCGTATGGAGAGAAACCAATCATAAACGGTATTACACTGGACATCCCGGAGCGGACAACAACGGCCATTGTTGGACCTTCCGGCGGCGGTAAAACCACTCTTTGCCATCTCCTCTCCCGCTTCTGGGATGTGGATGGCGGATGCGTTACTCTGGGCGGCCATGATGTGCGGGACTATGACATGGACAGCCTGATGCAGAATTTCAGTTTTGTGTTCCAAAATGTCTATCTGTTCCACGACACCATTGCAAACAACATCCGCTTCGGCCAGCCGGATGCACCAATGGAGAAAGTCATAGAAGCGGCAAAAAGAGCACGCTGCCATGACTTTATTAAAAAGCTGCCCCATGGCTATGGAAACGGTCATCGGAGAAATGGGCGGTTCTCTTTCGGGCGGGGAACGCCAGCGGCTTTCTATTGCCCGCGCTATGATGAAAGATGCGCCCATCATCATTCTGGATGAGGCCACAGCCAATGTGGACCCGGAAAATGAAAAGGAACTGATGGATGCGGTCAGCGAGCTGACCCAGGAGAAAACGGTCATCATGATTGCCCACCGGCTGAAAACCGTCCGTCATGCGGATCAGATTCTTGTGGTGGACAAAGGGAAGATCGTTCAGCGTGGTACCCATGATGAACTGATGGAACAAGACGGAATCTATCGTCATTTCATTACTGGACGGGAACAGGCTGTGGGGTGGAAACTGTAAGACAACTGTGTCTGCTGTTATGTTGCTGCCGGAAGGCGCTGCGCCAAGGTCAAAAATTTTTTGTCGGACTGGATTGTTTTATCAAGGCCATCGCGTGCCGCCGCAAGGCAGCAGATCAAAAGCCCGTAAGCCAGAAGAAACAGGGTTCTTCTTCCCCAATACTGGATATCATTCCTGTTCCAAACGGAGAATCCGATAAATCCCAGTAGAATCAGAATGAAAACGGTAGTTACAGTTGTTACTGTATTTCCAAAATATAACTTCATTTTTCCATCTCCTCATGTTCTTTGACAAAAAAGACGCATTACAGAATCCTTCTATTACTTTTGATTCCGAATGCGTCTAAGCGTCTGATTTTCTATATTTATTTTATTGGTTTCGGTCGGTCATAATGCTTTATGCTTCACTGACAGAGCTTTTTGACAGCGTCCGGGAAAAACGCCGGATATGTTCGTCCAGCATGTTTGTAACATGGCCTTTTTCTTCCGTGCTGTCATACAGATTGTAAAGGAGGAAAATAGGTCCATAAAAATCCAGGGCCAGCTGTCTGGCTTCCTTTTCATTTCCGGTCAGCCCCGCAAAGATAGATTCCATGTAGTGAACCGGACCTTCCACAAGATTATTCTGATAAAGCCGGGCCAGCTGAGGATCCCGGTACTGCTCCAAAGTGAGCATCTTACGGAAACTGGAGGAAAACTCTTCTTTTGTCCAGTGATCAAACTGTACTTTCGTATAGAGCCGGATTTTTTCAAACGTGGTATTCTGATAGCCTTTGATCACTTCTTCCATGCTGCCCTCCGGCATTTCATATTCCTTTGCCCTTTCTTCATCCATCTGGTTCATTTTTTCCACGATGCTGTCCAGAATCTCCTGCTTGCTGGTATAGTGCTTATACAAGGCTGCTTTTGTTACGCCCAGCTTCGCGGCAATCTCATTCATGGAAGTGCCCATATACCCGCTGATGGAAAATAACTTTAAAGCTTCCTCCAGGATTTTCTCTTTTGTGTTGCGTTCTCTGGTTCCCATGCAGATCTCCTTTTTAAACAGTTACCTATAGGTTATTTATATTATAGTTACCTATCAGTTACTTGTCAAGGGGATTTTACAGTTCCAACCGCCTATTCTTCCTTTGAAAAAAACATTTTTATAACTCCATATATGGCAGCAAACAAAACTCCGGCAACCGGCCATAGGATCCAGGTAATTTCCCAGCGTCTGGTCCAGAAGCTCCAGCCAAGATAAATTGCGGTGACAAAGCACCAGTATGCACCGGAAAATGGATCTGTCTTTTTCTTCATCTGTTTTTCTTCTTTGCTGAATTCCCCTTCCTGAAGAAGGGTATCATAACTGCCCTTTACCATGCTTACCCGGATGATTCCGCTCACGCCCATTCCCAGGATCAGCAGTAAGACTCCCACAAGAATGCCGCAGACATAATCGGGAGCTCCCAGAGCACCTGCAAGGACAACCGGAATCACATAGAGGATACAAAGTACTACACCAATGGCAATTCCTCTTGCGAATACAGGCTCGTAGGAATTTCTTCTTTC
>CAVJRB010000320.1:0-2910 GCA_963651655.1 bacterium
GCTTAATACATCCAAAAGGGCGGTTCCTCCAAGCATGCCGCCAAATCCAGAATAAACTAATCCGTCAATGTGATAACGCTCTGCAAATGTGACATCCATTGGATAGCCTACATTTAAGATTACAACTGTATGGATAAATTCTTCTGACAGTTTTTCCAGCAGCTTTTCTTCCTTTTCTGAAAGATAATATTCTCCCTTTGCAGTAGAGTTATCTGTATTTTCACCGGAAGCTCTTGAAATCACCATTACTGCTGTATCTGATAATTCCCTGGCTTTCTTCAGCATCTGCTCTTCTGGGATCTCATCCTCATCACAGCTGTAAAATCCTGCCAATTCCTCGTTTACTGTAAATTCCTCGCTGTCACGAATCGCTTCCAGCAAACTGATACTGTATCTCGGTGTAATCTTGCCAGCTCCTACTGCGCCGTTTCGGAACTGGTGGATTCCCTTTCCAAACAGATTGATCACTGTATTTTTCTTTAACGGCAATACGCTATTCTTATTTTCCAGAAGAACAATTCCTTCTGCTGCCGCCTGATAGGCAACCGATTCATGAGCCTTATATTTTTCCTCTGGTTTTACCCTGTCTGCTGATTTGATGGTAAAATCCTGAGAATTCATTTCGTTGCCATCTGTATCTGTAAAACCTTCTACATGAAGCTGATATTCCCTGCCGCATTCTGTGATAAATCCTCTTAAAGGAATACCAAGAATCCACATTCCCATCATCATTGCCATTGGCTGCAGCACATATTTTTCCACAGGTTTTCCGTCAAGTGTAATGCTTCCTTTGATCCCTGGATCCATAGGCTTTGCCCACATCAGTACCAGACAGCCGGAAAGCTTTCTGTCCAGCATATAATATAATCCATCCACATCATGAAAGTCATATTCCAGTGGTCCTGCACCAAATAAAAGCGGTTTATCTTCTTTTCCTCTTGGAAGCTTTGCAAAAAAATCGTTCTGATCCATTTTTATCATCCTTTCAGGTCTTTTCTGTATTTAATATAAACAAAAACTGGCATTCTATATAGTTTTAATGTTGCTTCTTTGTCACTGATATTCCACATCTGTGTAAAAAAATAAGACTATCACAATTGCAATAGCCTCATTTTTCTCATTGCTTTTCTGCCATCATCCTTTTACGCCGCCCATAACCATTCCTTTTTCCAATTTACGGATGAAGAATGGAAATGCCAGGATAATCGGCAGAGTGGCAGCAATAATCGCTGCGTACTGTAACAGATTTTTGTCATAATTGGGATTGGATACCTTCAGGAAATCATCTGCCTGCGCCATGATCTGTTTTACCCACAGCTGCAACGGCCAGTATTCCTTATTGTTTGGCACATAAATAGAAGCATCAAACCATGCATTCCATTTCATAATCGCAGTCTGCACTGCTGTTACCATTGCCATTCCTTTGCACTGCGGAAGCATTACATTGAACATGATCTGCAAATGTCCCGCTCCGTCCAGTTCCGCAGCTTCCACATATGCCTTATCCACATTGCTAAAGCTCTGCATCATCATAAGCATAAACATGGCATTGGTGCAGTTTGGAATGATCAAGGACCATGGAGTTCCTGTCATTCCCAGATTTTTGATCACCATATAAGTCGGAACGGTTCCGCCGTTAAACATAGTTGTAAACATACAGAACAAGATCATTGCTGTGCGGAATTTCGTAGGACGGCTTAAAATGTAACCTGCAAAAATATTTACCAGAAGTCCGAGAGCCGTTCCTCCTGCCACATAAACCATGGAATTCAGGAATCCCCTTACAATAGATGAATCTGCAAACAACAATTTATATCCGGCAAGTGTTGCCTCTCCAAGAGGTTTCCAGAGCATACCGGCATGGCCAAGAAGGGCTTTTCCATCGGAAACAGATGCCATGAAAACATGCCACATTGGTACCACACAGATCAATGCTGCCAGAAACAGGATGATTCCGAATATAATATCCGCAATATATCCTTTCACTCCCGGATTGCAGACCATTGTATCCTGATCCTGCTGCTCTTCCCGTTTTTTTATCATTCTTCTTCGCTGTATTTCTTCTTTTATGCTCATTCCAGTCCTCCTAGTACAACGCATGACCGGTTGCTTTTTTGTTCAGCTTATTTGAAACAAGTAATAATACGGTACCGATCACAGACTGGAACAGGCCGGAAGCGGTAGCTACACCATAATTGATCTGTGTACCGAATGCCATTCGATATGTATATGTGTAAAGACAATCTGCTACACTGTATGTTTTCGGCATATACAAAAGCAAAACCTTGTCCCAGCCAGCCATAAACATGGTGCCTACACTCATAGTAAGAAGCATCATGCAAAGCGGAACCAGCGATGGAAGCACAATATAACGCACTCTCTGCCAGCGGTTCGCACCATCTAATGCTGCCGCTTCCTTCAGATCACGGTTTACATTAGAAATCGCAGTGGAATACACAATGGAATTCCATCCCATTCCTACCCACACGCCAGCTAACGCATAGATGATCCAGAACACGGGAACATGATTATTAGCAAGCCAGTTCTGATTTTCAAAACCCAATTTACAAAGCAGTAAAGTCAGCGGACCATCCTGTTTAAAAAACTGCTGCAATAATCCGCACACAACAACTGCCGATATAAAATAAGGGAGATAGGTGATAAGCTGTGTACCTCGTTTAAAACGTTTCCAGCGGCATTCTGAAAACAAAATTGCGAGGATGATCGGTGGAAAAAAACTGAATACCAGGTTCAGCACCGCCATGCATACCGTATTTCGCATTGCTGCAGAAAATGCATTTCCGGAGAATAATGTCCGAAAATTCTCAAAGCCCACCCATGCGCTTGCAAACCATCCTTTTTTTACCGAATACTTTTCAAATGCCATCAGGATTCCTGTCATCGGTACAT
>CAVJRB010000321.1:0-8741 GCA_963651655.1 bacterium
ACATAGCCTGATGAACAAAATCTGCCGCATAAGTGAAATCCCCAATATGCTCTGCTCCATGGCTGTCGCTGGAAAGCACGATCGGAACCAGATATTTGCGGCAGCATCTTAAAATCTCGGCACAATTGCCACGGGTATCTCCGCGATAGCCATAAGGCGCAAGAGAAGCCTCATTCATCTCCAGAAGAACCCCATTTTCTCCGGCTGCCTTTACAACTGCATCATAATCTACCGGATACTGGGTATTATCAATATGTCCCAGAATCTTTACCATAGGATTTTTCATCACATTAAGAAAGGCTTTGGTGTTTTCCTCTTTACTGGCTGGACGGAAATTCTGGGCGTGCATGCTGGCAATGGCATAGTCCAGCTTCTCAAGCAGTTCCTGCTCCAGGTCAACCTTGCCGTTCACATCCAAAATATTCAGTTCGATCCCATATAATAATTCCACATTGAAACGCTTCCGCGGCGAATAAGTAAGACTGCGGAAATAAGACGCAGTTCCTGCTGCAAGAGTAGCCGGTCCGTGGTCTGTAATGCCAAGAAGCTTTAACCCTTTGCGCGAAGCTGCCTTTGCCATATCGCTGATGGTGCAGCTTGTTCCGTGCCCGCTTGCGATAGAGTGGGTATGCATATCGGAAAGATACATAAAAAATCATCTCCTGTTAAGAAGTCTGTGCATTCGGAAAGCTTAAAAAGCTGTGAATGCCTGTACTGTTTTCAGTATGACAGAGCAGAAAAAGACTGTCAACTATAAAATAAGAAAAATTTGGAAAAACAAATAAAAACAACACGCAAACACAAGGAAAACCACATATATGTGTAGGAAAAATGTTGCTTTTTGTTGACAGTCAAAACACCGGATAGTATAATTACGGTAGAAAAGCAGCTGATGATTTTACATATACCAAACTTTCAGGTATGGGAATGCCCCGCTCTGGCGGCAGAACCAGCTTAGTTTTCAGACAGGAGGAAAAATGGGATATACAGATAACATGTCTCCGGAAATGAAGCAGCGTATTGTGCAGGAGCTTGTACCAGGCAAGCAGATTTCCCTGGCGCACATCATTGCCAACCCGGATAAAATTCTTTACACCAAATTAGGACTTGACCCGTCTCTGGATTATTCAAGGGCAGCCATTGGAATTATGACTGTCAGCCCTGCAGAGACAGCTATTATTATGGCAGACATTGCCATGAAGTCATCTGGCATTGAGCTGGGCTTTGTAGACCGCTTCAGCGGAAGCCTGATCATTACAGGCACTGTATCTGAGGTGGAAGCTTCCACAAGCGCCATTCTGGACTATGTGGGAAATAAGCTTGGCTTTACCTTATGCCCGATCACAAGGACCTGATATAATATGAAGAAACTGGTTCTCATCGGCCGCAGCGAAGCTGGCAAGACAACCCTGACCCAGGCTTTGCGCGGAGAAAAAATACACTATCACAAAACACAATATGTGAATAATTTTGATGTAATCATAGACACGCCAGGAGAGTATGCCCAGACCCAAGGACTTGGACACGCCCTGGCGTTGTATACATATGAATCCGATGTTGTGGGACTTCTGGTATCAGCCATAGAGCCGTACTGCCTTTTCCCGCCCTGCATCACCTGCATGGCCAACCGTGAGGTGATCGGTATTGTCACCAAGATCCACAATCCCCAGGCCAATGTGAAGCTGGCGACCTCCTGGCTGCAGTTGGCCGGCTGTAAAAAAATCTTTTATGTGGATTCCAAGCAGCAGGAAGGCATCCCGGAAATCCTGGAATATCTCCGGGAAGAAGGGGATGTAATGCCCTGGGAAGAAGCTCCTGGAAAGCCAAAGGCGGACCTGGATGAGCCTGAGGATACTTCCGAAGAACCATCTGGGAAAAGCACAGAAGAAAGCAAAGAAAACAAACCTTGAGGATGTGGGAAAAATATCAAAACCACGTAAAACAACATAGTAATTCTTCAAAGATTCCACACAAAACAACATAAAACAACGGAAAAACCTTGACTTATGATGTGGAATGGTGTAAACTTACAACATAACCATAAAAGTAACAGGCTGACTATGTCCAGCCATGATAAGTTACCCGGTGCGGTACTATAAAATACATAATCCACCGCACCTGAATGTGCTTAAGGAGGAAAAAAGCATGGTAAACGAATACGAAATCAAAAAACAGATTTGCGACATCGGAAGAAGAATCTATAACCGCAACATGGTTGCAGCAAATGATGGTAACATCTCTGTAAAGCTTAACGACAATGAGTTCCTTTGCACACCTACTGGTGTATCCAAAGGCTTCATGACTCCAGAGTTCATCTGTAAAGTTGATGCAAAAGGAAATGTTATCCAGGCTAACCCAGGATTCAAACCATCATCTGAGATCAAGATGCATATGAGAGTATATGAGAAGAGACCGGATGTAGGATCTGTTGTACATGCTCATCCAATTTATGCAACATCCTTCGCTATCGCAGGAATCCCGCTTACACAGCCGATCATGCCAGAGGCAGTTATCGCTCTTGGATGCGTTCCGATCGCTGAGTACGGTACACCTTCTACAATGGAGATTCCGGATAACCTTGAGAAATACCTTCCATACTTCGATGCAGTTCTTCTTGAGAACCACGGAGCTCTTACATGGAGCACAGATCTGAACGCTGCATACATGAAGATGGAATCCGTAGAGTTCTACGCACAGCTTCTGTATCAGAGCAAACTTCTTGGCGGCCCGAAGGAATTCGATAAAGAGAACATCAAGAAACTTTATGAGATTCGTCGTAAATTCGGTATGCCTGGAAAACATCCTGCAAACCTCTGTCAGAACAAAGACGGCCTGAACTGCCACAACTGCGGCGGCGCTTGCCACAACGAGGACTACAAACAGTTCCCAGGATATCAGTATGATTTCGTTGGCGGAAGCGATGCTCCGACAGCAGACACAGCTAACACCGCTAATGCAGATGCAGAGTTAGTAGCTAAGATCACAAAACAGGTTATGGCACAGTTAGGCCTGAAATAATCTGAAAAATAAGAACCGCGGCTGCTTGGAGTGGTACCAGGCGGCTGCGCAGAACCTTTAAGGAGGAACAATCTCATGCCAATCAGCGAAAGCATGGTACAGGACATTGTACAGGAAGTTATGGCGAAAATGCAGATTGCAGACGCTCCGGCCGGTAAACATGGAATTTTCAAAGATATGAACGAGGCTATTGAGGCTGCAAAGGCTTCCCAGAAGATCGTTCGGAAAATGTCCTTGGACCAGAGAGAAAAAATTATTACCTGCATTCGTAGAAAGACAAAAGAAAATGCAGAAATCCTTGCACGTATGGGTGTTGATGAGACCGGAATGGGAAATGTTGGGGACAAGATCCTGAAACATCATCTGGTAGCAGATAAGACACCAGGTACAGAAGATCTCAGCACTACAGCATGGTCAGGCGACAGAGGACTTACTCTGATCGAGATGGGACCATTCGGTGTGATCGGAGCGATCACTCCATGCACCAACCCAAGTGAGACCATTCTGTGTAATACGATCGGCATGCTGGCAGGCGGAAATACAGTTGTATTCAACCCGCATCCGGCAGCAATCAAGACCTCTATTTATGCGATCAACCTTCTGAACGAGGCTTCCCTGGAAGCCGGCGGACCGGACAATATCGCAGTAACAGTAGAGAAACCTACATTAGAGACAAGCAATATCATGATGAAACATAAAGATATCCCGCTGATTGCAGCAACAGGCGGCCCTGGCGTAGTTACCGCAGTTCTTTCCTCTGGAAAACGTGGAATCGGCGCCGGCGCAGGAAACCCACCTGCAGTTGTAGATGAGACAGCTGACATCAGAAAAGCTGCTCAGGATATCGTAAACGGCTGTACATTCGATAACAACCTTCCTTGTATCGCAGAGAAGGAGATCGTTGCAGTTGCTTCTATTACAGATGAGCTGATGCATTATCTGGTAAGCGAGAATGACTGCTATCTTGCTTCTAAGGAAGAACAGGATAAACTTGTTGAGACTGTTCTTGCAGGCGGCAAGCTGAATCGTAAATGCGTAGGACGTGATGCGAAGACATTACTTTCCATGATCGGAGTAAATGCTCCTGCAAACATCCGCTGCATCGTATTCGAAGGTCCGAAGGAACATCCGCTTATTGCTACCGAGCTTATGATGCCAATCCTTGGCGTTGTAAGAGCAAAAGATTTTGATGATGCAGTAGAGCAGGCTGTATGGCTTGAGCATGGCAACCGCCACTCTGCACACATTCATTCCAAGAACATTGACAATATCACCAAATATGCGAAAGCAATCGACACCGCAATCCTGGTTAAGAATGCACCTTCTTATGCAGCACTTGGATTCGGCGGAGAAGGCTACTGTACCTTCACAATCGCAAGCCGTACAGGTGAGGGACTTACAAGCGCAAGCACATTCACTAAGAGAAGACGCTGCGTAATGGCAGACAGCCTTTGCATTCGCTGACAGGAGGAAACATAAAAATGGATATGAATAACGTAAATATTGAAGAAATCGTAAAACAGGTTCTTGCTGGAATGGCTGGAACTGCTCCGGCAGCTTCTGCACCAGCAACTGCTCCGGCACCGGCTGCAGCACCGGCAGGCGCTATCCCGAAAACTGCACACGTTGCAGTTCTTACTGAGAAAGAGCATTTTGATATCAAAGAGTACCCGATTCCACCAGTTGGTGACGACGACATCCTTGTTAAAGTAGAAGGCTGCGGCGTTTGCGGTACAGATGCTCACGAATTCAAGAGAGACCCATTCAACCTGATTCCGGTTGCGCTTGGACATGAGGGAACTGGTGAGATCGTTGCTATGGGTAAGAATGTTAAGACAGATACAGCTGGAAAACCGGTTAAGATCGGTGATAAAGTTGTTACCTGCATGATCTTCAAAGATGATCCGGAGATCACAATGTTCGACTTAAATAAGAAGAACGTTGGCGGAGCTGATGTATACGGACTTCTTCCAGATGATGATGTACATCTGAACGGATGGTTTTCCGATTATATCTTTATCCGTGGCGGAAACTTCGGAAGCACATTCTTCAACGTAAGCGACCTTGACCTGGATTCCCGTATCCTGATCGAGCCATGTGCAGTACTTGTACATGCAGTTGAGAGAGCAAAAACAACTGGTATCCTTCGTTTCAACAGCAGAGTTGTTGTACAGGGATGCGGACCGATCGGTCTGATCTGCATCGCAGTTCTTCGTACCATGGGTATCGAGAACATCTGCGCAGTAGACGGAAACCAGCAGCGTCTTGACTTTGCTAAGAGAATGGGCGCTACCATGAGCGTAAACTTCATGGAGCACAAAGGAATCGAAGCACTTGCTGAGGCAGTAAAAGAGCAGTTCGGCGGACATCTTGCAGACTTTGCATTCCAGTGCACAGGATCACCTGTTGCTCATGCAAACATCTACAAATTCATCCGTAACGGCGGCGGTCTCTGCGAGCTTGGATTCTTTATCAACGGCGGAGATGCTACCATCAACCCGCACTTTGATATCTGCTCCAAAGAGATCACAATCGTAGGATCCTGGGTATACACCTTAAGAGATTACGTTACAACATTTGACTTCCTTAAGAGAGCAAACGCAATCGGACTTCCAATGTCTGAGCTGATCACAGACAAGTATCCGCTTGAGGAGATCAACGAAGCATTAAAGAAGAACCTTGCTATGACCGGTCTTAAGATCGCAGTCGTAAATAAATAATAGCCGGATAAAGGAGAATCAAGATGGCAGAAGCTGTAGGAATCTTGGAGGTGTTCGGACTGGCAACAGCATTTGTGGCGGCCGACGCCGGCTGTAAGGCAGCAAATGTCCATCTGGAGGTTTTTGACAAAAATAAACCTGCAAATGCGGACAGTCTGCCGGTACCGCTCCTTGTCTGCATCAAGTTCCGCGGAAGCGTATCTGATGTAACAGAAGCTGTGGAAGCGGGAATCAGAGTGGCAGAGAGTATGACTGGTGTGGTACAGCACTATGTAATACCAAATCCGGAAACCGGTACAGAAAAAATGCTGAAAATCAGCGCACTGGATAAGGAATAGTTATTGCGAACCAGTGAAGAAACATCTATAATAAAAATGAACAGTCATGCGAAGCATGACAGGTACCTCACAGCAAGTGCGCTGGAGCGTACTTGAATAGTTGAGATAAATCAGGAGGAATTCATCATGGCACAGGAAGCTTTAGGAATGGTAGAGACCAGAGGACTTACAGCTGCAATCGAGGCAGCAGATGCAATGACAAAAGCAGCAGAGGTTACACTGGTTGGTACAGAGAAAATCGGATCCGGTCTTGTAACTGTTATGGTTCGCGGCGATGTTGGAGCTGTTAAGGCAGCAGTTGAGAGTGGAAGCGCAGCAGCATCCAGACTTGGAGAGCTTGTAGCTACACACGTAATTCCAAGACCTCATACAGATGTGGAGAAAATCCTTCCAAGCATCTAATGAACTAAAAGGAGTTCGCTCATGAGTAAATCATATGGTTTTATTGAAATCACAGGTGTTGTAGCGGCTATGGATGCCCTGGACATCATGTGTAAAACGGCAGACGTTGAGCTGGCGTCATGGGAGCGTAAGCTGGGCGGACGACTGGTGACCATTATTGTACAAGGCGATGTGGCAGCTGTTACAGAAGCCGTGGAAGCGGCAGCAACACATGCCATCAAGAAACCGGCAAGCTATGCAGTAATTGCCAATCCCCATGAGGAAATCGTCAAAATGGTGGAGTTAAGCGCAAGTCGATGGAGAAAGAAAAAGGGGGATGAATAATGGCTGACGAAGAAAAGAAAGAGACAGCGAAAAAAGCAGCCCCTAAAAAGGCAGCCGCTCCGAGAAGGACGGCCAGAACAACAAAAGCAAAAGCAGCAGAGGTAAAAGCGGAAGAAGCCAAGACCACTGCAGCAGAAGAAAAGATTACAGAAACCAAACATATAGAAGCTGAGAAACCAGCAATTCATAAGGAGGAAAAAATCATGACACAGGAAGCTTTAGGAATGGTAGAAACCAGAGGACTTACAGCAGCTATCGAGGCAGCTGACCAGATGTGCAAAGCAGCTAACGTTGCATTAGTTGGAACAGAGAAGATCGGATCCGGTCTTGTAACTGTTATGGTTCGCGGAGATGTTGGAGCAGTTAAATCTGCAGTAGAGAGCGGAAGCGCAGCAGCATCCAGACTTGGAGAGCTTGTAGCTACACACGTAATTCCAAGACCTCATACAGACGTTGAGAAAATCCTTCCAGTTCTCAAGTAATCCACGCCTAGATTATTACGAATTCCAGGAAGAAAGCAGGTGTACTTTTGGAAACCAATAATGTTGAGCTGATCACCAGAATGGTGCTGGACGCTCTTAACAAAAAGGAAGAAAAAGGCAATGGCTTCATGGTGCCGATTGGAGTTTCCGCAAGACATATCCACCTGACACAGGAACATGTAGAGGCTTTATTCGGACCAGGATATCAGCTCACCAAGAAGAAAGAGCTGATGGGCGGACAGTTTGCATCCAATGAGACAGTTACCATCGTTGGACTTAAGCTGCGCGCAATCGAGAATGTACGTATTCTCGGACCGGTCCGCAAGGCTTCCCAGGTTGAAGTATCAGCTACAGACGCAATCAAGCTTGGCATGAAAGTGCCGGTTCGTGAGTCTGGAGATGTTAAGGGAAGTGCTCCTATTGCAATTGTCGGACCGAAAGGTGCAATTTATCTGAAAGAGGGATGTATCGTAGCAATGCGCCACATCCACATGTCCCCGAAGGATGCCCAGGCAGCCGGAGTGAAGGATGGAGATATTGTTTCCGTTAAGGCAGACAATGAAAGAGGAACCATTTTTAATCAGGTGAAGATCCGTGTAGACGACAGCTTTACACTGGAAATGCACATTGATACAGACGAAGCAAATGCAGCAAAAATTGCCACAGGCAATACAGTTACAATTATAAAGTAATGAAGCAGGGATTTTTCCTTCATTACGCAAATAAAGATGTTCAGCCATGCGGGATCTGGCAGTACAGATGCTGCATGGCTGTGCTGACATAAATTTGGAGGTTCACATGATAGTTGGCAAGGTAGTAGGAAGCGTTGTTTCCACAAGAAAAAACGAAAAGCTCATCGGCAATAAGTTTATGATCGTGGAACCGGTTCATCACATGAAAGGTGACCTCAGCCAGATTGTTGCAATCGATATCATCGGTGCAGGAATCGGAGAATATGTATTGGTGGCACAAGGAAGCGCGGCAAGAATTGGCTGCGGCGTAGAAACAGCACCGGTAGATGCCGCCATTGTAGGTATCGTTGATGACGGTGCAGGATTGGAGTAACGCCATGGATATCAAAGAATTACAGAATATTATACAGGAGAATGGTGTAGTTGGTGCCGGCGGTGCAGGATTCCCTACATACATGAAGCTGACAGACAAAGCCAATACCATTCTTATGAACTGTGCAGAGTGCGAACCTTTACTGAAATTACACAGACAGTTATTAGAGAAGCACGCTTACGAAATTATGAAAACCTTCCATATGGTTCAGGAGACCGTTGGTGCTGCTGAGGCCATTATTGGAATCAAGAAATCCTATGTTCAGACAGTAAATGCTCTGAAACAGCATATCGAAGAGTTTCCGGGAATGCGCATCCACCTTCTGGATGAGGTGTATCCTATGGGAGACGAGGTTGTACTGATCTACGAAGCAACTGGTAGAGTTGTAAGAC
>CAVJRB010000322.1:0-6172 GCA_963651655.1 bacterium
TACAGGCAGAGCTTAGAGCATTATTGAAACAGGGAAAAACCATTTATAACGGATGGGTAGAGCATGAAAACTGCGATGACAAATATTCATTATGTATTGCATAAAGGATCTTTAACAGAGGCAATTCGTCGGCTGAAAGAAAAGACATTTCCCCATGGAATAAATGCAGTGATTTTTCTTCTGCATAAGCCGGTGGGCTTGGGAAAATCAGAGAAAGTAATTGATTTTGGAAATCCGGAATTTTTTGAATTCCTGAAATGTATTTCCGAAGAAAAACTGGAACACAAAATAGGATTTGATTCCTGCACAGTACCCGCACTGGTTAACAATCAAGGTACTATTGATTTGGACAGCCTGGATACCTGTGAGGGTGCAAGATGGTCAGCGTATATCTCGGCAGATATGAAGATGCTGCCATGCAGTTTTGACAATCAGGAACAAAAATGGGCTGTGGATCTGAAAACTCATACGATTAAGGAAGCATGGAAAAGCCAGCAATTTGAAAATTTCCGAAGCTATTTCAGAAAGTCCTGCCTCGAATGTTCACAGAGGCACTCCTGCATGGGTGGCTGCCCGATAAGACCAGAAATTGTATTATGTAATAAAAAAGAACGGGAAATTGTGAAATTAGCGCTGGAAGCTTAGTAATAGGAAGCAAGTTTCTGTTTGTCTTGCGTAAGAACTCCCCCGGGCCCATCCGCCCGGGGCTTTCTTTTGTTACGCTATTTTCTTTTTCCAATTTATTGAAAATACTCCCCGGAACTGCTATAATAAAATCTGTGTATTCACGAAAAAAATAGAATAAGGTCGAAATATGAACTACGATAACAATTTAAACCCGAATGATACAATTTCATCCCCGGATGAGGGGAGGGCGTCAGTGGGAAGTGCGGGGGTGCAGGAGAATCCAAGGCAGCTGCGGAGGCGGTTTACAGCTACGATGGTGGCTCTGCTCCTTACTTTTCTGGCGGTGGCATCGGCGACTTATGCGTGGTATATCTATAATACCAGCCGTCACACTACCAATGTGCGGATGGCAGCAGGAGCCGGTGTGAATCTGCAGATCAGCAATTCCTACAGCGGTACCTACGGTTCCGCGGCGGTTCTGGACAGCTTTGCGGGACAGCTGGTTCCGGTATCTACCAACCGAATCAGCGGCGGCTTCCAGAAAGTGCTTGGATTTACAGAAGGCAGCAGCCAGTCCGGGCTTGTGGCGAGCATCTTTGGCTCCGGAGAGCAGACCGATTACTATCACACCAGCCTGTTTCTTCGCACCAACGGCACCTCCACGGATATCTATCTTTCCGATATCGGCTTCGAGGACAGTGACGAGAACAATCCTATTTCCTCGGCCATCCGTGTGGGTCTGGTGGTCCATCAGGCAGGACAGAACCAGTCTGTAGACGGGGAATATATTTTTGCAATCAGTGATAAGAAGAATCCTCAGGCAGATTACAATACTGCTACAGGCCGTGAAGGCTACGTGCTGGACAGTTCCAGGACAGACGGCAGCACAGTGGCGTTTTCGCCGTATACGACGGATGCCTACTGTGAGTATAACCAGAACACCGGAACGGTAACATTGAAAGACGGGTCCCTGAAGCTGTGTACCATCACCGGAGCAGGAGATGGGGCAGTGGGAACACCGGTAGAGATTGAGATCTACATCTGGCTGGAAGGCTGCGATGAGGACTGCACCGCGAATTTATGCAGCCAGACACTGCGCAACCTGGCAGTTTCCTTTGCAGGAGTTAATAATTGACGATACCAGAAGCAAAAGGTCAAAAGCTGTTCGTGCCTGCGCGATAAGAGTTTTGATTCTGGCTTACGCCTAATATTTGAAAACAATAATTTTTATATAGTAACAAGCAGCTTTCGAATATGAATTTGTTTTATATAATTATGAAATATCTATGAAATCCCCAGGGAGGTGACGCCCGTGAGCAATAAGCATGGCAATGACCATGATGTCAAAAATTTAAAAAAATCCTTTCATCTGTCCGTTTTGTGGATCCTGCTGCTTCTGGTAGTTTTCACAGGTTCTACCTATGCATGGTTTACCCTTTCGGGACTTTCCTCCACCAATGTAACGCCTATGGCAGGAACCATTGGAACCGGAGACACTGTTCTTCTGATTTCCAACAGCTCCAATGGCCCCTTTGACAAAAACTGCGAACTGGTTCTGGATGGGAATCCAACTTCTTTGAAGCCCATTTCCACAGCCAATCTGCAGAATTTTTACAAGGGTACCACCCAGACCAAGGAGGGAATTACCGTGCTTTATGCAAGCGCGGACTCCGAGGTAAATCAGGATGCCATTCACGGAACCGTATATCTGCAGTGTCAGAATGCTGCATGCGACGTATATTTTGAACCTCAGAACCTGAACCTTGGAAGCGATGCACAGGCACTTGCAGCTATGCGCCTTGGCCTGAAGATCACCTCTTCGGCAGGGACCCAGAATCTGATTTTTAAGCTGGATGACCTTGGAAGCACAGGCAGTGCACAGTCCAAAACCACCATATCCAGAAGCTCCGCAGTTGTTTCCTCTGCGACTTCAGCAGGAGAGCCCGCTTACGTGGATGATCCGTCCCTGAACATTTCCGATTATATGGCGCAGGCGGGAACCAATGAGAATGAATATAATGCGGGAAGCCAGTCTTTACTCACTCTGGAAAAGGATGAGGTGGCTTCCGTTGAATATTGGCTGTACCTGGAGGGCTGCGACGAGCAGTGCTACGATCCGGTACAGAATAAAGATTCACAGATACAGCTTGCTTTTGCAGGTGTAGATGTGGAGGCAAAGCAGTAGGATTATCGCCTGCTGAAAAGCGGCGGAAAGGAGAAGCAGAATGAAAAACGTCTTCAGGACCTGGTTCCTGGGCATTACTACCATATTTGCCCTTCTGGCCTTTGGGGCAGCCACCTATGCCTGGTTTACATCCAACCGGGCGGTTTCCACAAGCACAGCCACGGCAAGGACAGGAGAGGAGACACTGGAGCTTCAGCTAAGCAGCCAGGGAGGAAGCAGCTTCCAAAGCGAAGAGACCGCTGCCATCACTCAGGTAAACCAGACCACAGCCACCCAGCTGATGCCGGTTTCCACAGTGGATCTCTCCGATTTTGTTTACTCCCCTGCCACAGTAGACGGAATGGCATCCGCCTTTTTGCAGGTGGAAAATGAGCAGTACTATTATCATGGAAGGCTTTATATCAGGGCACAGGGCACAGGCTGGTCTGATGGAACCACCGTAAATCTTTATCTGGATCAGAGCGACGGGCTTCTTGGAGAGGCATCCAGCGGAGCGCTTCTTATCGCTTCCAGACTGGGCCTTGTGTTTGACGGGGACACTTCCTCCGCCGTGATCCTTCGGCTTACAGAGGATGAGAGCTCCCAGAGCCAGCAGGTTTACAACACGGTAATAAACGGCCAGACTCTTGGAAGCAACCAGGTGCTTCAGTACCAGAACGGCACCGTAAGTGCTGCCACAGATCCAAGCCAGCCGATCGCGGACTACACCGTTTCCTTTACAAGCGACAGCATCAGCCTTCCGTCCAGACCGCTTCTTAGCATGAATCTGAACCAGATCTACACGCTGGATATTTATTTTTACCTGGAGGGCTGTGACCCTGACTGCTCCGACGGAATCAGCCAGGATATGGCAGACATCCACCTTGCATTTTTCGGGGCACTGAACCAGGGGGAGGGGTAACGGATGAAAAAAAAGAATAAAGTGATCCGAAGCCGTTTCTACACCTCCGTGCTTCTGGTGCTGATGGCTCTGGTTGCAGTGACGGCGGCAACTGTGGCATGGTTTTCCATTGCGGACAACACCAGGGTTCGTTCCATGAGCCTGGACATTGTGTCGGACGTGGATCTGCGAATGGACCTGGATGCCCACAGAACCATTGACCAGTATGTGAAAACCCTGTCTTTTGAGTCCATTGCGGCAAGGATCCTTCAGGAAAAAGGCTTTTCCATGGAGACTACGCCCATGAAGCCAGTGACCACCTCGGACTGCAGCACGTTTACCTTTGAGAACGGCAGTACGGCAGATGCCGCAAGCGGTGTTTATCTGGAATTTACCCTGCACTTTATGGCAGAAAAGGACATGATCGTCCATCTTACAAGTGCCAACAGCAGCAGTAGCGCAGAGGATGGAACCCTGATTTCTTCGGGAAACAGCCAGCTTCCCCAGGCTATGCGCATTTCTTTTACCGCGGACGGCCAGAACTGGGTGTATGATCCCGGTATGGGAGATTCCCTTCAGAACAGCGGCACGCTTCGCACCTTTGGCCTTGGAAGTGCCTCTGCTATGCGCATTTCTAATAACAATGCCATGTTTTCCTTAAAAGAGGGGCAGGACAAGGCGGTTGTGGTACATATCTGGATGGAAGGCACAGACGAGGCCTGCACAGATGAACTGCAGTCTGCGGATTATTCCATCAGAATGCGTTTTACAGGTACCGATGAAAATGGAAATACGTTCTCCGGGCAATAGTTGGTGTTGACCTTGAGAGGACTTCGTAATAAAATAAAAACATACATTTTTCGTTAAGAGGGAGAAAACAAATGAAAGTATTAAAACGTATCGGAACCATTGTGATCAGTGTGCTTCTGTGGGTGGTGATCCTGGTAGCGGCTCTTTATGCATTCACTACCATGGCATCCAGGGACAACCAGAATGTGGCCAATCTTTTCGGCTATACGCCCCTTACCGTACAGTCTGATTCTATGGCTCCTACCTTCAGCGCAGGGGATCTGATCTTTATCCATACATGTGATCCTTCCACTTTGAAGGAAGGGGATATTATCTGTTTCCACACAATTATCGATAATGAATATGCACTGAATACCCACCGTATCCAGAGTATTGAGACCGTGGGAGATGCCAGAAGCTACACCACCATCGGTGATAACAACAACGGTATTGCTGATCTTCATGTGATCTCAGACGGAGATATTGTTGGTAAATATGTGGGACATGTAGCAGGCCTTGGAAAAGTAATGGATTTCCTTTCCAGCAGCATGGGATTTCTGGTTGTGATCGTGCTTCCGATGCTTTTATTCTTCGTATATCAGATCTATCATCTGATCATGATCAGCATCAGCTTGAAGCGTGCAATGGCGGTTGAAGCTGCCAAGGAAGAGGAAGCGATCCGTATGGCAGCAAGAGAAGCTGATCAGAAGGATCAGGAGCAGGCACAGAAGGCCAAGAGTGAGGCGGAGGCAGCCCTTGAGGAGGCCAGACGCATGCGTGAGGAAGCTGAGGCACTTCGTGCGAAGGCACAGGAGGAGCTTGAGAAGGCGAAGAAGAATGACCCGGATGGGGAGGTATAAAGACTGTGAGTGAATTCCTGAAATTTGCCTATGAGCTTTTGTCTCAGGTTGTTTATAACATTGTGACCTGGCTGGTAGCTTTTCTGAAGCTTTTTATTACAGGCTGGGCAGAGTATTTCCTGATTTTCCGTACATATTTTCCTACACTGGAAGTGTTTGCCAAGATTCTGTCTGTGATCCTGATGATCATTTTGTTTGCCATTCCGGTGCTGCTGGTGATCATTCTGGTGCGCCATATGATTCTGCGTCACCAGCTGAAGGCAGACAAGACAGACAATGCAGCATTATATAAAGAAATCGGACGTCTGAATAAGCAGGTTCTTTCTCTGATGGAAGAGAAAAACAGCATTCTGGCGCTGAAAGTAAATGCCATGGGCGGTACCAAGCGCATTCCTTACGTTGGCGCGTCTGCTCTGACTGATGATGTGCTTCCCACTGTTGGCGAGGTTACAAGCGGCAAGGGTCTGGCTGAGGCAGCTGCCACAACAGGTGCAGCAGTGGCCGGCGGTGCTGTGATCGCTGCTGCAGAAGGCGGAGCAGCAGGTGTTCCGTCAGCAGCTGCAGTGGCGTCTGCCCCGGTTGTAAACGCTGTTATTTCCGAGGCGAAGAAAAACGTGGGCCATCGTTTCCCAAAGCTTACCCTTGTGGACGAGAAGTATGCCAACTATCAGATTCCCGAGTACAACAACGATATCACCCTGGAAGAGTTTGCAGAGGGCTACCGTCTTTTTGCAGCAAGCCAGCTGAAGCTTTACTATACACCTGAGATCGTCCGCAGATTTGTTGCCGGTATGGCAGCAAGTAAGCTTCTGATCCTGGAAGGTATTTCCG
>CAVJRB010000323.1:0-4717 GCA_963651655.1 bacterium
GCACCAGAAACTGGATACTGCTGCTGGCACCAACGCTTGCCAGGGCTTTCGCCCCCAGGATCTGGCCTACAATAGCCGCATCAATAATGTTGTAAGTCTGCTGAAGAAGATTTCCGATCAGCAGCGGAAAAGCGAACTGGAGCATCAGCTTCAGCGGATTTCCCTTGGTCATGGATGTTGACATTTTCTTTCACCTTCTGCTAAAAATTAACGTATGGAACAGACCCCTGATTCACTTGCAGATTCCTGTCTCCACTACAAAATTCTCAGCAATTATATCACCACTTTTCAAACTTTTCCATATAAATTCATGAAAAATTCAAAGAAATGCTACTTTAAATATCATCCTATAAAGGTCATATTTTCCGGGGGCAATTTCATCCGAAACAAAACGCCCTCTCTGGAATTTTGCATCTCATACTCTGCGCCGTGCTGCTCCAGGATCTGCCGCACAATATAAAGCCCCAGACCGCTGCCGCCGCTTTTCCGGTTTCTGGAGGAATCCACCCGGTAAAAGGCATCAAACACTCTTGAAAACTCCGCTTCCTCAATGTGTACCCCTGTATTCTCTATTTCCAATATCACAAGTGCAGAATCTTTTGGTCCGCTTGCAGCCACAGAACTGTCTGAAATAACCTGGCAATCTTCACAGGAGATTTCTTTATAAAGATTCACACGGATTCGCTCATTTTCCGGTGAATACCGCACCGCGTTTACAAGAACATTCCGAACTACCGTCTCCATCAGCGCCTGATCCGCCCTGCACAGGCATTGATCCGGCAGCGTAATTTCCAGCTTCATGTTTTTCTGCTCAAAAAGCTCCGTCAGATCCGCCAGCTGAAGCCTTACCAGTTCGGCCAGATCCAGTTCTTTTTTCTTCAGGGAAAAGCCGCAGGATTCCATTTTGGAGATCATCAGGATCTCCTGGACCATATTCTGCAAGGTCACCGTCACTTCCCTTGCCCTGGCAAGATATTTGTCCCGGTCTTTGTACACGCCCACATTCTGCTCCATGCCCTCGATCTGTCCCTTCAGGATCGTAACCGGTGTTTTCAGTTCGTGGGAAGCCGCGGCGAAAAACTCCATCCGCCTTTGCTCCAATTCCCGCTCCTGCTCCATCTCATCCTTCAACTTTGCATTGGCACTTCTAAGGCTTTTCAGCGCCTGATCCAGATTCCGGGCCATTGTATCCAGGCTTCGGGAAAGCGTCCCAAGCTCATCTGTCCGTTTCATTTCCGTTCGCACAGAAAAATCCAGGCCCGCCATTTTATCAGAAGCAGCTCCAAGTTTTCGGATAGGCTTTGACAAATATCTGGAATAAAAAAGGGAAATCACCAGAGAGATTCCAAACACCGTCAAAAGCATCCAGGGCAGAATCTGTCCAAGCGCTTCCACCGCCTGGTTCACAAGCCGGGTGGAACCAAACACAAACAGTGTATACCTGTTTTCACTGCCTTTAAAGGCAACCTCATAATGTCCCATCGCCTGTTGTTCCATCTCCTCTGCCACGGACCCCCCACCTTCCACTACGGTTCCAATAGTATCCCCATAGCTCACTTCCTGATCCTTCTGACCTTCCCAGTCACCCGACTCCGCCGTAGTGCTTTCTTCAGCAAATCCTTCTGTTACCGATTGTTCTTCTTCCGCTACAGAAGATGAAATTGTAACCTCGCTGACAAGGCTTTCGTTCCCAAGCCACTCCCGGACAATCTCTCCTTTTTCATTTAAAAGGACAACCCGTGACTGGTTGGCATCACTGAATTCCCCGATAACAGAAGCTGCATTTTCAAGGGAATAGCCTGACAGAGATTCTGCCAGATCCCTTGCCTTTGCTGCCAGGGTCCGGTTCAGGGAATTGGAATAGCTCTGCGGCATAAAGGCAGCTACAAAGCCATAGGAGATTCCGGAAACAGCCATCAGGATCAACATGGTGAGAAGAAATATTTTTATGCTAATTCTGCTTTTTATGTATTTTATCAATGCGGTATCCCACCCCTCTGATGGTATCAATATAGTCTGCTCCCAGTTTCTTTCGAAGATTCTTAATATGCGTATCCACGATCCGGTCCTCGCCGAAATAGTCTGCACCCCACACAGCATCCAGAAGCTGGTTTCTTGTAAGCACGCGTCCCTGGTTTTCCAGAAATTCCCGCAAAAGCTCAAATTCTTTCTGGGTAAGCTCCAGCTTCTTTGGCCCTTCCCATGCCTGGTAGCCTGCCAGATCCAGGCGCAGATTGCCATAGCACAGAAGATCTTCTGTACTTTCTTCTTTGGAAATTTTCCCGCTTCTTCGCAGCACCGCCCCGATTTTCCGCAAAAGGATCTGCATGGAAAAAGGCTTGGTCACATATTCGTCTGCCTGAAGGTCATAGCCTTTGATCTGATAGGCCTCATCATCCAGTGCGGTAAGCATAATCACCGGAACCAGGGAGGACTGGCGTATTACCTCCAGCACGCCAAAGCCGTCAATCTTCGGCAGCATCACGTCCAAAAGCACAAGGTCGATCCGCTTCTTTTCCTTTTCAAACAGGTTGATGGCTTCCACTCCATCGGAAGCTGTCAGCACCTGATAGCCTGCCTCCGCAAGGTAATTTCCCAGAAGCTCCTGTATATCAAATTCATCCTCTACCACAAAAATACAGTTCATTTTCTCTCCTTCGCTGTACTAGATTTAATTGTCGTAATTTGTATTATACTACGCTAATATGGAGTTTGTGTGGAGATTTCGTTTTCGTAACGGTTGTCTTCGCAATAGAGCGTATTTGAAAAAAGGCTTTCTGCAGGATATGCGTCACAATTACTGATTTTCTTCTGTATCTTCCAGGATACGAAGCCCCGCTGTGTCCGTTACGGGAAGGGAAAATACAATGGTTCCGGCCTTGGATGTGATTCCTGCTTTTTCCATGATGGCCTGCATGATCGCATTTTTCTGCTCAGATCTGGCAACGATCAGGACCAGTTCTTTCTCGGAGACAAGGGAAACGCCCAGAAACTGCTCTGCCCGCTTCATTCCCACTCCTTTTCCGTGAAGCACGGTACCTCCTGTGGCACCGCCCTCTTCTGCTGCTTTCATCACCTGTGTGTTGTATCCGTAATTGGCGATTGCCACGATCAGTTCATGTCTGGTTTCCTTCAATGTGCTCTCCTCCTCTCTTACAAACTCCTGTCCCTGGACAAGAAATCCCAGTTCCCGCTTGCCGCCAATGCTGCTCATGGGAATTACAAATACAATTCCTGTTCCCGGCACATCAATGCGCAGCTGATTCTGAAGGTTTTTTTTCACCTTTTTCCAGGTTGCTGCTGTTACAAAATGGAAACAGATGCTTTTCTCATCATCTTCCAGACCCATATAATCCAGGATGGAACTGGATGCAGTTCCCATTCCAAGGGAAACGGTTCCTACCTCCACCTGGTTTTCCCGGTAAATCTTTTTAAACGCAGGCATATGCTTCCTGCTGGTGATGGTCACCATCATATACAATCCGCTCATGTCTCATTCCTCTCTGAATACTTTCCTGGCTGCCGCCGCGGGTTTCCTGCAAAATGTGCATCACGATTTGTGGGAGATTTTGCCCGGATGAGGGCGTCGTAGCGAACTACGACAACCAAATTCGGGTGAAATATACCACAAAGTGGGGCGTGCAGATTGCGGGAATGATTTTAGGGCACATTCTAAAGCTCAATAATTTCCTCATCCCCAAACTCTCCATACAGCTCCGCCACAGACTTCGGTACAGCCAGGTCATCCGGCAGTACCGCTCTTTTCTCTTCTTCGCGCTTTTCTCCAAGCTCTCCACCGCGGATCCGGTAGACCAGTCCCAGCACCTGCAGCGTAATCAGCGGAGTCATGGCTACCATAGCCACCACTCCGAACGCGTCTGTCACAATATTTCCGCCTACTGCCTGGCAGGCTCCCTGAGCCAGGGGAAGCAAAAAGGTAGCGGTCATAGGACCGGAAGCAACTCCGCCGGAGTCAAAAGCAATGGCCGTAAAAATTTTCGGCACAAAAAGGCTGAGAATTAAGGCCGCAGCATATCCCGGCACCAGAAAATAAAACACGGAAATTCCCGTAAGCACGCGCAGCATAGAGATTCCCACGGAAACCGCCACGCCCACAGACAAACTGATCTGAATGGATCTGCCGGAAATGGCTCCGTCCGTCAGTTCTTCCACCTGCTTCATCAGCACATAAACAGCAGGCTCCGCTTTTACAATAAAATATCCGATCACCATTCCAAGGGGCACCAGAATCCAGTTCCAGGGCAGGTTTCCCAGCACAGTTCCAAGATAATTTCCCGCAGGAATAAATCCCACATTTGCTCCTGTAAGAAACAGCACAAGCCCTATATATGTATAGAACAGGCCAAAAATAATCTTAAACAGCACATCCTTATTCAGTTTCAGGGACACCACCTGGAAAATCCCGAAAAATATAGTAATCGGGAAAAGAGATACTGCAATCTCCTTAAAATATTTCGGAAGGGCTGACGCAAACAGCCGTCCCAGCTCCACGGAATTCTCCACCTCTGTGACTGCCTCTGATGTAAAATTCCCCTCTGTATGATACACAAGTCCCAGGATTAGAACTGCCAGAATAGGGCCTATGGAACACAGCGCTACAAGTCCAAAGCTGTCATCCCCTGCATGCTTATCGTTACGAATGGCAGAAATACCAACACCCAGCGCCATAATAAAGGGAACGGTCATAGGTCCAGTG
>CAVJRB010000324.1:0-5767 GCA_963651655.1 bacterium
GGCACAGGTTGCGGAATCTGATTCAAGAGGACGAGAGGGAAAAAGCGGAGCAGTGCATCTGGCAGCAGATTGGAGACGGGCATTTCAATGATTATGTCCATTTTCATCTGCGAAAACAGGACGGCACGCACATGAAGGTATTGGATCATGGTCGATTCGTGGAAAATGGCCGTTATGGGAAAGTATTTTATGTGCTGATCATGGATTGGAAATCGATACAGAAACATTACAGGGAGTCCTTTTAAAAGGAGCTCCCTTTGAAAAGCAAACTAAAACAGACAACAGAGGGGAATGACGAAAGATGAAAAGAAGTACAGGTTATCGATGGGGATTTTATGTGGGAGGACTTTTGATTTTGGCTTTGGGGATTATTCTGAATACAAAGTCAGGGCTTGGAGTTTCACCGATTATTTCGGTGGCGTACAGCATTTCCACCATATTGAATGTGAATTTTGGAAACATGACATTTGTATTGTATGCAGTGTTTGTTGTAATTGAAATGATTTTACATACATTGCAGAATCGCAGAGAGCGAAAAGCGGAAAACCAGGCGCTGGAGCCTGCGGTAAAGAAATCTCTTCCGCTTATGCTGGGAATGGATCTGCTGCAGCTTCCCCTGAGCCTTATTTTTACAAGATTTATGAATCTGTTTTCTGCGTGGATTCCCGCACCAGATGGATTCGGAGCCCAGCTTCTGGTTCTGGCAGGAGGAATTATCTGCACTGGAATCGGAGCCGCAATGTCCCTGAATATGCGGATCATTCCTAACCCAGGCGATGGGATCGTCCAGGCGATCGCAGACTGTATCCACAAACCAGTTGGATTTACCAAGAATTGCTTTGATCTTTTCAACATCTGTATCACCATCAGCGTCAGCCTGATTTTCGCCCATAAACTAATCGGCGTAGGCCTGGGAACCGTAGTTGCCGTCCTTGGCGTAGGCCGCGTGATCGCAGTATTCAACCACTTCTTCATGGGAAAAATGACAGAGCTGGCAGAAGTAAATGCCTGAAGAAAAATTACAAAAACAAAACACAACGAGGTTATAAAAAATGGCAAAATTATATTTCCGTTATGGAGCAATGGGCAGTTCCAAGTCTGCTAATATTTTGATGGTTCGTTACAATTATGAGGAGCGCGGTCAGTACGCAGTGTTATTGAAGCCGAAGACTGACAACCGGGATGGGGAACATGAAATTCAGTCCCGTATGGGGTTATCCGCTCCGGCTGAATATGTAGAAGATTTTCTGAAAGAGATCTCCGAAATCTGGAATGCAGAAAGTCCTGAATATTTTTATCATGGAAAAAAGGTAGACGCAGTTCTGGTAGACGAAGCGCAGTTTGTTTCCCCGGAAGAAGTGGATACCCTGTCTGACCTTGTAGACTTCTACAACATTCCGGTAATCTGCTACGGTCTGCGGACCGATTTCCTGAACCATCTTTTCCCAGGATCCAGGCGGCTCATGGAGATCGCAGATGTGATCGAGGAAGTCCCCACTGTCTGTTGGTGCGGCAAGCGTGCTCAGTGCAACACCAGATACGCAAACGGAAAAATTGTACGGGAAGGCGCCCAGATTTTCCTGGGCTCCAATGAAAGCTACGTAGCTCTTTGCAGAAAGCATTATAAAGAGGGAAAATTATGGCCCGATGAATAAAAATTGGACTGAAATTCAGCGGCTTTTTGTTGACGATATATTTAGAATAAGCGTATAATTAAAGAAATATGCTGATTCCGATTACAAAAAAATAACCGCGAATTAAGAAAAAAGGGAAGAGAAAAATGCAGGAGCAGGATCTGTAAATCTGCATTGAGGAATGCACATGAACAAATATAAGAAAAACGTACACAAGTATGGCTGCCTTTTACTGTGCTTTTTTTACTTTGTACGTTGCTGTCGGTGCCAGCAGCCGCAGAAGAATCAAATTCAGAAAGCATCCGGGTGGGATGGTATGAGGATTCTTACAACATTACCGGAAAAAATGGGGAACGAAGCGGATACGGCTATGAATACCAGCAGTCTGTAGCTGCGTATACCGGCTGGACTTACGACTATGTAAATGCAGGATGGTCCGATCTGCTGAAAATGATGGAGAAGGGCGAGCTTGATCTGATGAGCGGCGTTTCCTACACAGAGGAGCGCGCCGAAAAGATGCTGTTCTCCGAACTTCCTATGGGCGAGGAACGATATTATCTGTATGCGGATCTTAGCAATACCGATATCTCCGCCGGTGATCCGAAATCCTTAAACGGCAAACGGGTTGGCCTGCTGGAAGGAAGCATTCATGCGACTCAGTTTTTCGAGTGGGAAGAGAAACATGATCTTCAGTTAGAGCATGTCTCCATTACTGGTCTGGAGGACGCTTTCGACAAGCTTACCAACCACGAGATTGACTGCGTTGTTTCAGCAGAAACTCCCCAGTTAGTAGAATTTGGAACTTCTGCGATTTTCCAGATTGGCGGTTCCGGAATCTATTTTGTCATTAATAAAGACCGTCCGGACTTAAAAGAAGAGTTGGATAACGCAATGCGCAAGCTGGAAAGTGACAAGCCGTTTTATGCAGATGAGCTTTATCAGCGTTATCTTTCCGCTGCTTCCACAGCAGTTCTTTCCGGTGAGGAACAGAACTGGCTGGAAGAACACGGCAAGGTGCGGGTCGGCTGGGTGAACCACGATTCCGGTATCAGTTACATTGACAAAAACAGCGGCGAAATGGTCGGCGTGCTGGATGATTATATCAAGGCAGCGAAGAGCAGCCTGGGAGAGCAGTCGCTGGATTTTGAGACAGTAGAATACGATTCTCAGGAAGCCATGCTCCAGGCACTGAAGGATGGAGAAATCGACATGATCTTCCATTTCAGTGAGAATCCCTATGCGGCTGAAGCCAATGGATTTATTTTATCCACTACGGTTCTGAATGTGGACATGGCTGTGATCACAACTGAGAAGTACTTTGATGAAAATGAAGAAAACACAGTTGCAATCGAGAAAGAAAGGCTTTCCCTGAAATGGTATGTTTCCTACAATTATCCAAAATGGAATATACTGGAATGCGATTCTGAAGAAGATGTTGAGAAAGCGGTAAAAAATGGTGATGCAGACTGCCTTCTTGCAGAATCAGGACAGCTGAAAAACTATGTAGAGGACACAAAGCTGAACATTGTTTCCCTGATGCAGCCGGGCAATACAGCTATTGCAGTGGGACTGAACGATACGGTTCTTTTGTCTATTCTGAACAAGACGCTGAAAACAATGTCAACCTCCATGCTGACCGGTGCATTGTCCGTGTATGAGAACTCTTCGAAAAAGGTTACCATCACAGAATTTATCAAGGATAATCTGTTAGCGGTTGCCACAATATTTATTGTACTGTTTGCTTTTATCCTGACCATTGTTCTTAGTTCTCTGCGAAGATCACGAGACGCCGAGGCCAAAGCAAAGAAGGCTGCGAAGCAGTCCCAGGAATTAAACAAGAAGCTGCAGGAAAGCCACAAGGAGTTGGAGGTAGCCCTGCTTCGTGCAGAGAGTGCAAACTCGGCGAAGACCACTTTCCTGAACAATATGTCTCACGACATCCGTACCCCTATGAATGCCATTATCGGGTTTACATCCTTGGCAGCATCCCATGTGGACAATAAGGATAAGGTAAAAGAGTACCTTTCCAAGATTTCCACCTCAAGTGAGCATTTGCTGTCACTGATCAATGACATTCTGGATATGAGCAGAATCGAGAGCGGTAAAGTAAAAATTAACGAGAACCCGCTGCACCTGCCAGATCTGCTCCATGATATCCGAACCATTGTGCAGCCCAATATTGCTTCCAGGCAGCTGGATTTTCTCATTGATACAGTGGACGTAAGAGATGAGGATATTATTGCGGATAAACTGAGGCTGACACAGGTGCTGCTGAATATTCTGAGCAATGGTATCAAATTCAACAAAGTTGGAGGAACCATTGGCATCCGGGTAAAACAGTTGAAAACAGCACCTACCGGATATGGCAGCTATCAGTTCATTGTCCGTGATACTGGTATCGGTATGAAGCCTGAGTTCCAGAAACATATTTTTGAATCCTTCTCAAGAAAAGAGACCTCTACCGTCAGCGGAATCCAGGGAACCGGACTTGGTATGGCAATTACCAAGAATATTGTGGATATGATGGGCGGTACCATTACTGTGAAAAGTGAGGAAGGAAAAGGCAGCGAATTTACGGTCAATCTAACGTTCAAATTAAGCAAAGAGAAGAGAACTTACGCAAAGGTCGAGCATCTTCAGGGGCTTAAAGTTCTGGTGGCAGATGATGATACAGATACCTGTCTCAGTATTTCCAGTATGCTGACTGAGATTGGCATGCGTTCAGAATGGACGGTTTCCGGAAAAGAAGCGGTGATTCGTGCGAAGCATTCCATGGAAATCGGGGATGAATTTTATGCTTACATTATTGACTGGCTGATGCCGGATATGAACGGAATTGAGACCGTAAGGCGCATTCGAAGAGTGATCGGGGAAAGCAAGCCGATTATCATTCTGACAGCATATGACTGGTCCGATGTGGAAGCAGAAGCGAGAGAAGCTGGCGTAACCGCATTTTGTGAAAAACCGCTGTTTATGTCACAGCTCCGTGATCTGCTGGCCAATCCGGTTCCAACACCGAAAGAAACAAAGAAGCAAACCTCTGAGCACAATGGAAAACGAATTCTTCTGGTTGAGGATAATGAGCTGAATCAGGAGATTGCACAGACCATTCTGGAGGATGCAGGATTTGTGATTGAGACCGCGAACAATGGTAAGACAGCAGTTGAAATCATGGAAAAGGCAGCCCCGGGACAATACGATTTGATCCTGATGGATATTCAGATGCCGATCATGAACGGATATGAAGCCGCCAGACAGATTCGTGCCCTGAACAATCCAGGCGTATCTGCAATCCCGATTGTAGCCATGACCGCCAATGCTTTCGAAGAAGACCGTGAGAAGTCCTTCGAAGCCGGCATGAACGGTCACCTGGCAAAGCCTGTCAGTGTGCAGACTTTGATGGATATGATTTATAAGGTGATCCAATAATTAACGCAACGCCAGCCTGGTCAGGCTGGCGTTCTGTTGTTTATTCAGGAAGTTTTTCCCATCTTTTCATTCTGTGCAGTGCCCGGACAATATTGCATTTGCCTAATAAATCTCCATCTCCGTCACACATAGTTGCGTACCACATTGGATTACAGAGAGTGCCATCTTCTTTCAGAAGGGATTCCAGAGTGCTGGCGTACTGAAAATGCAGGTGGCTAAGAAGCACGCCGGGGGCTTTGTCCGTGCGGGAAGGCATTGGTTCCATTGCAAGAAGATAACGGAAGGGCCAGCTGCCGGGAGCTTCTTTGGCTTCAAAGAGATAATTTTCTTTGGCCTCCAGGCCTTTTGGAATTATTTCTCTGCATACGTAGGAGTAACTTCCCAGGTCTGTACCTTTTTCATCCATCCACTGGATCTCGATTCCGTTTTTGGCATCTGTGATTTTCCAGCCGCCCAGGCGCACTGGATTCTCAGGGGTAATAGTATTACATGCCATTTTCCAAAAGCTTTTTACGCCCTGTTTAAATATGGGCATTGCCTTTGCAGCTTCTTCTGCTTCAGCCCAGCATTGCTGCATGGCAGCGTCCTCACTGTAAATATATTCTTCGAAATTTACCCAATTTCCTATCCATTCGTTTTTCTTAAATTCCATATTTATAATCCGCCTTTCTGCGAAAGGCACCAATGCGTCATGAAACAGCCTG
>CAVJRB010000325.1:0-3507 GCA_963651655.1 bacterium
GTCGAAGAGATTTTGAACTAAAAAAAAGATTCCAAAATGGAGGTAGATCATGAGACACTTAATGAGTCCGCTGGACTTAAGTGTTCCGGAACTTGAGAAGCTTCTGGACCTTGCCAGCGATATTGAGAAAAACCCCAAAAAATACGCCCACACCTGCGACGACAAACGTCTTGCCACTCTTTTCTATGAGCCAAGTACCCGTACCCGTCTCAGTTTTGAAGCTGCTATGATGAACCTTGGCGGCAAGGTTCTTGGTTTCTCATCCGCAGATTCCAGCTCCGCAGCCAAAGGCGAAACTGTTTCCGATACCATTCGTGTTGTTTCCTGTTATGCAGATATCTGTGCTATGCGTCATCCGAAAGAGGGTGCTCCGTTAGTCGCTTCTATGGTTTCCAATATTCCTGTTATCAACGCCGGAGACGGCGGTCATCAGCATCCCACTCAGACTCTTACAGACTTACTTACCATCCGTTCTTTGAAAGGCCGTCTTGACAACCTTACCATTGGTCTGTGCGGAGATCTGAAATTCGGCCGTACCGTTCACTCCCTGATCGAGGCGCTGGTACGTTACCCGAATGTGAAATTCGTACTAATCTCACCGGAAGAGCTTCGTATTCCAAGCTACATCCGTGAGGACGTGCTGAAGAAGAACAACATCGAGTTTGTTGAGGAAGAGCGTCTCGAGGATGCCATCCCGAATCTTGATATTCTTTACATGACCCGTGTTCAGAAGGAGCGTTTCTTCAATGAAGAGGATTATGTCCGCATGAAAGACTTCTACATACTGGACAAGCAGAAGCTTTCCCTTGCAAAAGACGACATGTACATTCTTCATCCGCTCCCACGTGTCAACGAGATTGCCGTTGAGGTGGACAGCGATCCGAGAGCTGCATATTTCAAACAGGCTCAGTACGGTGTATATGTACGTATGGCCCTGATTCTTACATTATTGGAGGTGGAACTGCCATGTTAAATGTTGGAGCACTTCGTGAAGGTTACGTATTAGACCATATCAAAGCCGGAAAGGCTATGACCATTTATCATGATCTGAAGCTGGACAAGCTTGACTGTACCGTTGCGATCATCAAGAACGCCCGCAGCAATAAAATGGGCAAGAAGGACATTATCAAAGTAGAATGCCCAATCGAGGACCTGGATCTTGACATCCTTGGCTTCATCGATCACAACATCACCGTAAACATCATCAAGGACGAGCAGATCGTTGAGAAGAAAGACCTTCATCTTCCGAAGCAGGTTGTCAACGTGATCAAATGCAAGAACCCGCGCTGCATCACTTCCATCGAGCAGGGACTTGACCAGGTATTTGTTCTTGCAGATGAGGAGAACGAAGTTTACAGATGCAAATACTGTGAAGAGAAATACAGAGGTCACAGAAATAAATAATTTCTGATTATATTTTCATGTTTTTAATAACAATAATAACAAAATTCCTGCAGAAGTATTAAAAAGTGCTTCTGTGGGAATTTTTTTATTTAGTAATCAAAAAGAGAAGACTCTGCATGCACAAAGTCTTCTCCGCATTTCTTTTTACTGCACAAGCAAACCGATAAGCCGGGTTATGTCGTTGAGTGATCATCTGTCTAGGCCTTCCGTTGCCGGAAGGCTCAAGCGACCCACCTGAAAGCACGACGGGCAGCCGTATCGCTTTCTTCTCGGTCTTGCTTCGAATGGAGTTTACATGTGCCCGGCCTGTTACCAGGACGGCGGTAGTCTCTTACACTGCCTTTCCACCCTTACCATGGAAACCATGGCGGTTTATTTCTGTTGCACTAGCCTGGGAGTCACCTCCACCGGACGTTATCCGGCATCCTGCCCTGTGAAGCCCGGACTTTCCTCGTCTGAACCCTTTCGTCTGTCCAGCCGCGATCACCTGGCTTGCTTGCGCAACTGCTATTCTAACATTATTCTCTGGCTCTGTAAAGCCTAAATTTTTAAATTCAGTCAGTGATTCCCCAATCAGGTATTGAAACAGCTTCCCCCGATGAATTCCCGAAGCAGGGAATTATTGGGCACTTCCTCGCTTGGCACTGGAACGAAATAATCGAAGAATTTCAGTAATCGGTTAGCCTCCAGATACTCCGGATCTCCCTTTGCAATTCCAAAGAGCAGCGGCTCCGCATACACCTTCAGGCACGCCAGCTCATAAATCAGAGCAGAATTAAACATTACATCCGCTTCTTCCTGATACGGGAAAATGTTTTTCTCTTCTCCTCGTCTCACAGAAGGCCACCTTGCAATGGTCTCCCTGGCAGAAGTGCCTCTGGTCCTTGCATCCCGCACGATCCTGCGGATCAGCCTGCCGTCTGTGGTCGGAATCCGGTTGTGCTCATCAATGTTTAACTGAGTCAGGGCACTGATATAAATCTTAAACTTGCTCTCCTTTGGAAGGGCATAGCTTAATCTGTCATTAAGCCCATGGATTCCCTCAATTACCAGAATATCCTCTTTTCCAAGCTGAAGGAAATCTCCTTTATATTCCCTCTGTCCTGTCTTGAAATTAAACACTGGAAGCTCCACACGCTCCCCTTTAAGGAGTGCCAGCATGTCTTTGTTAAACTGCTCTACATCAATGGCTTCCAGACATTCATAATCCTTTTCCCCGAATTCGTCAAGAGGGGTATGCTCCCGGTTCACGAAATAATTGTCCACTGCAATAGGATGGGGCTTCATTCCGTGGGCTGCCAGCTGTATGGACAGCCTGTGAGAAAAGGTAGTCTTGCCAGAAGAAGAAGGGCCTGCAATCATTACAAACTTCTTATTCCCCGCCTGGGCGATCTGCTCCGCGATCCTGGAAATCTGAGACTCCTGAATCGCCTCCTGCATAAGAAGGATCTTCTGGATTCCCTGGCTGGTAATCTGGTCATTCAGTTCTCCGACTGTGGAAATATCCAGCTTTTTCCCCCACTCTTCCGATTCCTTCTGAACCTGGAAGATCTTATCCTGGGGCAAAAATTCCGGGATCACATCAGGTGCCTTCGCATCCGGAAGCATGAGTACAAATCCCTCATCATAAAGCCGCAGGTCAAAATATGGCACATAGCCTGTATCATAGGCCATTGCCCCGTAGAAATAATCCTCGAAGTTCTCTATGCTGTAAATATTCACCCTGGAAACCCTGCGGTACCGAAACAGCTTCTCCTTGTCATACATGCCGTGATGATGGAAAAGGGCGATGGCTTCATCGGTATTTACGCTTCTCTTTTTCACCGGAATCTGTGCCTTTACCAGCTCTGTCATTCTTGTCTTCACCTGGTCAAGAAATGCCTGATCCAGCTTCTGTTTTCCTTCCATGGTAAAATAAAAGCCGCTTCCCACAGAATAGTGAAGCACCACCTTCTCTACGTTTTCCTTGCCTGCAAGATCGTAGATGGCTTTTAGAAGCACCAGGCAGGCAGTACGCTTGTAGGTTTTGTTTCCAATGCTGTCCCTGGTTGTGATCAGTTTCACTTCACAGTCCCGGTTCGCCTTTTTGTGAAGCTCCCGGAT
>CAVJRB010000326.1:0-2761 GCA_963651655.1 bacterium
GTGCATATTCTGAAAAAAGAGCTGCTTACATTATGGAAAAAGGTACTTATCAGGTATATGTAGGAAACAGTGCACAGGCAAATTACTGGGGCGAGTTTGCTCTGGAAGAAATCAAAATCATAAAACAGGTAAGGAACCGAATGGTTCCGGAGCAGGAGATGAAAGTCCTTTCCAAATTTGACCCGGATGGGACTTTCCCACAGAGAAAACATTCCGGAATCTGCGAAGGAAAAACCACCTTTGAGCCATATGCGAAAAGAGCAGATTATCCGCTTTTTGAAAATACAGTTGTTTCTGGAGAAAGGAAGATATCCTTTGGGGATGTTCGTAAAGATCCAGACATGGCAGCAAAATTTGCAGCTCAGCTTTCTGTGGAAGAACTGGCACGTATTTCTATTTGTGCGTCAGCAGGATGGGGAATGGAAGGCGTAGGAGAAGCTGGAAGAGTTTATGATATTGGTCATGGAATCCCGGATTTTCCGGTTTCCGATGGAAACAGCGGTGTGAATTTACGTGTTCCAAACATTGGAATGCCTTCGGGAGCTACACTTGGAGCAACCTTTAATAAAGAGCTGTGCGAACAGGTTGGAGCAGTAATTGGAGAAGAGGCAAAGGAACTGCATATGTCATTGATTCTGGCACCTGCGTTTAATATCCATCGAAATCCGTTAAATGGCAGACAGCCGGAATATTTTTCAGAGGATCCTTATCTTGCAGGAACACTGGCGGGATGTTACAGCCGCGGAATGGAAAAGGTTGGTGTGGCAAGCTGCATGAAGCATCTCATGGCAAACAACTGTGAATCCACCAGAAAAAGAAACCAGAGCATTATGACAGAACGTGCACTGAGAGAAATTTATTTCCGTGCATTTGAACTTGCAATGGAAGTAAACATGCCAGCATCCTTTATGACATCCTACAATGCATGCAATGGCTGCCCTACAGCTGCAGACCCGGACCTTCTTCTTGGTCTCCTCAGAGAGGAAAATGGATTTGACGGCTTCATTATGACAGACTGGACCACCTATGATACTGTGGATGTGGCAGCAATGGTTCAGGCAGGCAACTGCTGGCTCACTCCGGGAAGTACGGATGACCAGTATACAAAACCAATTATAGATGGTGTGGCAGAAGGCAGAATTGATCTTGCAAGACTCAGGCAAAACGTTGCTTTTATCATCAGAACCATGGCACGGTTTGCATAGGAAGTGGTTAAGGTTAGGAGAGTTATTGCGTAAATGAATAGAACAGAAGATACATACCAGCTTGCACAAATGACCGCCGGGCAGATATACAGAAAATTATTTTTTAACATATTATTGTTAAGTGCCACTACTTTTGGCGGAGGATTTGTAATTATAAGCATGATGCAGAAAAAATTCGTAGAAGAACTGGGATGGCTTACAAAAGAGGAGATGCTGGATCTGACAGCGATCGCGCAGTCTTCACCAGGTGCATTAGGAGTGAATATTGCAATTGCAGTGGGGTATCGTATCAGAAAACTTAAGGGGGCAGTTGTTGGAACAATAGGGGCAATTTTGCCCCCTCTTATTATTATATCTGTCATATCCGTATTTTATGATCAGTTTAAAGACAATGCCTGTGTGGCAGCGGCAATGGAAATTATGCGTGCAGGAGTTGCGGCGGTGATCTGCAGTGTTGCAATTGATCTTGGAAAAAATATTCTGGAAACAAAACAGATACTCTGGATCCTCATGATGGGTACTGCGTTTTTTGCTTCCTGCTTTTGGAAAATCAGTGCTGTATGGATTGTTCTGCTTTGTGGAGCTGTGGGACTTTTGACAGTGCTTGTAAAAGAAAGGAAGACTGGGGATATATGATATATTTAAAATTGTTCTGGGCTTTCTTTCAGGTAGGCCTGTTTAGCTTTGGAGGAGGATATGCAGCGGTTCCCCTGATCCAGAGTCAGATCGTAGAGGGATATCATTGGATGTCCATGAGTCAGTTTTCAAATCTGATCACAATTGCAGAAATGACTCCCGGACCAATTGCAGTGAACTGTGCCACTTTTGTAGGCCAACAGACCGCTGGCTTTTTAGGCGCTGTCATCTGTACTTTGGGCTGTGTTTTGCCTGCATTTTTTGTTGTACTTCTTTTGACCTGGGCTTATGTGAAATATCAGAGCTTATCAGCTGTACAAGGAACAATAAAAGGATTGCGTCCCGCAGTGGTTGCGCTGATTGGTTCTGCAGGAGTATCGTTTTTAAGTCTTGCTTTATTCGGAACATCTATCACAGAAATAGAATTGAAAGGTTTTCGGCCTGTAGAGGGAGTTTTGTTTTGCGTTTGTCTTTTTCTTCTGCACAGGAAAAAGGCAGGAGCGGTAGCTGTTATTTTGGGAACCGGAATGATAGGAGTTATTTTGTATCTGGTATGTCCGGGAATGTTTGCATGAAAGGGGAGAAAATATGCAGTCTGTCAGTGTTTTGATGAAACCGGCGTCCGGACAATGCAACATGGCATGCGAGTATTGCTTTTACTGCGATGAAAGTGCAAAGCGGGAGCTGGCTTCTTATGGTTTTATGAGTGAGGCCACGCTGAAAAACATTATAAGAAAAACAATGGCCCATGCAGAGGTGGCAGTTTCATATGCGTACCAGGGTGGGGAGCCTACTCTGCGGGGGCTGGATTTTTATAAAAAAGCAGTGGAATATCAGAAACAGTACAATCGAAGAGGAATTGCAGTTGGAAATGCATTTCAGACAAACGGTCTTTTGATTGATGACAAATGGTGCCGTTT
>CAVJRB010000327.1:0-9239 GCA_963651655.1 bacterium
CTCGGCGGACTCCGCCGGGCTCTCTTTATACCTAAAATACGGAAATAATGTCCGAAAAGTAGGACTTTGCAACGAAACGGAGAATGAAACAATGGAGAAAACAAAGAAAAAGAATAAAATCCGCCGGTATTTGCCTTTTTATCTGATGGCTTTGCCGGGATTGATCTATCTGTTTATCAATAACTATATGCCTATGGGCGGCCTGGTACTTGCATTTAAAAATTACAGTGCAAGAAAAGGAATCTGGGGCAGCAGCTGGGCTGGATTTAAAAATTTCAAGTTCCTGTTTGCAACAGCAGATGCCTGGACAATTACCAGAAACACATTGTTATACAATATTGCTTTTATTATTTTAGGAACTGTTTTATCTGTAACCATTGCAATCCTGCTCAGTGAGGTAAAGGCAAAAGCGGCGAAATTCTACCAGAGCTTTATCCTGCTTCCACATCTGATTTCCTGGGTTATTATCAGTTATCTGGTATTTGCATTTTTAAGTGCAGAATCCGGATTTATCAATAATACCATTCTTGCTGCATTGGGAAAGGAAGGAATCAGCTGGTACAGTGAAGCAAAATATTGGCCGGTCATTATCATTCTTGTATATTTGTGGCAGAGCACCGGATACACAAGCATTGTATATTATGCATCTGTAGTTGGATTTGACAAAGGCTATTATGAAGCTGCAGAGCTGGAAGGTGCAGGCCCGTGGCAGAAGATCCGTTATATTACACTTCCGCTGCTTCGTCCGGTAATCATTACCATGGTAATGCTGTCAGTAGGAAGAATTTTCTACTCTGACTTTGGATTGTTCTATCAGATTCCAATGAACTCCGGTACGATTTATTCAACTACAAACGTAATTGATACCTATGTATATCGTGGACTGCTTCAGCAGGGCAATATTGGAATGAGTGCAGCTGCCGGTCTGTATCAGTCAGTGGTTGGATTTATTATTGTTCTGGTTGCCAATGGAATTGTTCGTAAAATCGATAAAGATAGTGCATTTATTTAGGAGGTGGCAGAATGTATTCGAAAAAAACAAAAGGTTTTCTGGCTTTTGCCAATATTTTTCTGGCACTGGATGTGATCTGCTGTATTGTTCCCCTGGTGCTGTTGGTAATTTCTTCATTCACCGATAATACTGTTTTGATTCGAAATGGATATCAGTTTATTCCGGAAAAATTCAGTCTGGATGCATATGCATATTTGTTTAAAAGCGGAAAACTGATTCTGAAAGCTTATGGTATGTCCTTTGTTGTAACAGGACTCGGTGTGGCAGTCAGCCTGACAGTTACTACAATGCTTGCTTATGCGATTTCCAGACCTGGAATTCCAGGTAAAAGGTTCCTTACATTCTTTGTATTTTTCACCATGCTGTTTAACGGCGGACTGGTTCCTACATATATGATGTATACCGGCGTGTTCCACATCAAAAATACAATCTGGGCACTGCTAATTCCAAATCTTCTTGTACGTGCTTACTATGTAATGCTTATGCGAAGCTACTTCCAGACCAGTATTCCAGAGGAAATTCTGGAGGCAGCATCCATTGATGGTGCAAGTGAGTTTCAGACATTTTATAAGGTTTCCATTCCTATGGCAAAACCAATTATTGCAACAGTTGCGCTGTTCAGCATGATTTTGTACTGGAATGACTGGCAGAACGGTCTTTATTACTTGACAACCAGAACGGATCTGTTTACCATCCAGAACCTTCTGAACCGTATGATTCAGGAAATTCAGTTCCTGTCATCAAACATTGCAGTAGGACAGACCGCAGATATGTCAACTCTGCCGTCAACTGCTGTACGTATGGCTATTGCAGTAATCGGTATCCTTCCGATTGCAGTTACCTATCCATTTATCCAGAATAACTTTGCAAAAGGAATTACACTGGGCGCTGTGAAAGGATGATGAAAATGATAACACAAGAGCTGAAGACATTTATACAGGAAAATCAGGAAGAAGTAAAAAAGCTTCTTTGGACGCTCTGTGAGATTCCTGCACCCAGCCATCATGAGGAAAAACGTGCTGCTTTTATTAAGGAGTGGCTGGAAAAGCAGGGAGCCAAAGGCGTATTTATCGATGAAGCCAAAAACGTAATTTATCCTTACCATTATGAAGCTGATCAGCCTACCGCACTTTTTATGGCACATACAGATACGGTTTTCCCGGATATGGAGCCTATGGGCGTTCGGGAAGAAGGGGATAAGATGTTTTCCCCAGGTGTTGGGGATGACACTGCAAATGTGGCAATCCTGCTGATGATGGCAAAATATATTGCTGTACATAAACCGAAAACCAAAGGAAACCTGATCCTGGCTGCCAATTCCTGCGAAGAGGGACTTGGCAATCTGAAAGGCTCCAGAGCACTGGTTGAAAGATACCGTGACAGTCTGGTGCAGGTAGTTTCCTTTGATGGATATATTGATGAGGTCTGCAGCTGTGCAGTTGGTTCTACCCGATATAAGGTGGAAATCAAAACAGAAGGCGGTCATTCTTATTTTGATTTTGGAAATAAAAATGCTCTTGCAGAGCTTTCAGAGATGATCCATGAATTGTATCAATACCAGGTTTCGGATGATGGAAGCAAAACGACCTACAATGTGGGAATGGTAAATGGAGGAACTTCTGTCAATACCATAGCCCAGCAGGCGGAAATGCTTTATGAGTTCCGTTCTGATAATTTGGACAGTATGGAGCTGGTACGGAAAAATTTTGAAAACGTGGTAGAAGAATTTCGGAAGAAAGGCTTGGAAGTAAATGTAGAAATCATGGGGGAACGTCCCTGCGGACGTAAAAACAGTGACAATCCGGCACAGAAAGAGCTTTCCTTTAAATGCAGAGACATTATTGCCGCACATCATACCCGTGTACCTGGATTTACCTCAGCTTCTACGGACTGCAATATTCCATTCTCCCTTGGGATTCCAGCAGCTACCATTGGTCTTTGCCTGGGAGGAAAAGCTCATACCAGACAGGAGTGGATCTATACAGAAAGTCTAAAAACCGGATTTGCGATTGCTGCGGATTTGATTTCAGAACAGTTTGCATAAAAGATTAAGTAAGTCCAGACGGAAAACCGGAGGCTGGATATGACAGCAAAAGAAAAAATCTTTCAATCTATCGAAGAGAAAAAAGAACAGTATATCCAGGCAGCAGACCATATCTGGGAATATGCGGAAACCAGTTTCAGAGAATATCGTTCCAGCAGAGAACTGGCAGAAATCCTGGAAAAAGAAGGATTTACAGTAGAAAAGGGAATTGCTGGCATTCCTACTGCGTTTCGCGGAACATACGGAAAAGGCAGCCCTGTAATTGGAATTCTTGGAGAATATGATGCACTAGCCGGGCTTAGCCAGAAGGGCGGCGCGGCAGTAAGAGAAGCTGTGATACCTGGAGGAAACGGACATGGGTGCGGTCATAACTGTCTGGGTACAGGTGCACTGGCAGGAGCTGTTGCAGTGAAGGATTATCTGAAAGAACATCCGGAAATTTCCGGCACTATCGTATATCTGGGCTGCCCGGCGGAAGAGGGCGGTTCTGGAAAAGTATTTATGGCAAGGGCGGGGATTTTTGATGATTTGGATGTGGCATTGACCTGGCACCCATATGCAACCGCAAATATTTTCAGTGGGTCAACCCTTGCGGTCATTCATCTGGAAATAAGCTTTCACGGCATTGCAGCTCACGCGGCAGCTACGCCGGAAAGCGGAAGATCTGCATTGGATGCAGCGGAACTTATGAATGTGGGCGTGCAATTTTTAAGAGAACATATGCCGGAAAAGGCCAGAGTGCATTATGCATTTCTGGATGCCGGCGGCAAAGCACCTAATGTGGTGCAGGATTATACAAAGCTGGAATACAGCATTCGCAGCCCCAGAGTAGCAGAGGCCATGGAGCTTTGCGAACGGGTAAAAAAGATTGCAAAAGGTGCTGCGATGATGACGGAGACTACAGTAGATATTGAATTCAGGTCTGCGCTTTCCGAGACAATACCAAATGAGACATTGGAAAAAGTTCTTCAGGATAATCTGGAAGCAGCTCCATTTCCAGTATATACCAAAGAAGAGTATGAGTTTGGTGCAGCTATCAATAAATCCTATGAAGTAAAAGGCAGTGCAGCTGATCTGGCAGCAAAGCTGAATCCGGAATGGAAAAAAATTCTGGCAGACCGTGCGGCGGTAAAAGGGTGGAACCTGAACGACCTTGTTCTTCCTTACAAACACTGGGATTTCCCAATTTGTGCAAGCACAGATGTGGGAGATGTAAGCTTTATCTGCCCAACAGCCATTTTTTTTGCGCCGACGGCTGCTGCAAGAATTCCGGAACATTCCTGGCAGTATGTGGCATGCAACAACACCAGCATTGCACATAAGGGGCTGATTTATGCAGGTCAGATCCTTGCAGGAGCAGGAATAGATCTTCTGGAAAATCCGGAAAAAGTAAAATTGGCAAAAGAAGAATTTATCCGAAATCTGGATGGCAGAACCTATTGCTGTCCGATCCCGGATGATATACAGCCAGATGTTGAAAAGTAAAGAAATGCGTAATAAGAAGAGAAAGAGAGGAAATGGTTATGGCATTAAAAGTTGGTATTCAGTTATATTCTGTTCGTGAATTGATGAAGCAGGATCCGATCAAAACAATCTATCAGGTAGCAGATGCCGGATATAAATATCTGGAGGCTGCAAACCACAATGCACTGGAGGATCAGGGAATTGGTTTTGGTGTCAGCGCAGAAGAGTTAAAGAAAGTTCTGGATGATGCTGGTGCCAAGGTTGTCAGCGCCCACATTTATCCGTTTAATATGGAAAATTACAAGAAAGTCATTGAATATAACCAGAAGATCGGCAACACCACAGTTATTTATCCAATGGAGTATTTCTCCAGCAGAGATGATGTAATGCGCAAAGTGGAAATGTACGAGCAGATGGGTAAAATTGCAGCGGAAGAAGGAATGACTTTCCTTTATCACAATCATTACCATGAATTCCAGGAATTTGACGGGGAGACAGTAATGGATGCAATTGTAAACAATACCGATCCAGCGCATGTAAACCTGGAGCTTGATACATACTGGACACTGCGAGGCGGAGTGGATCCTGTGGAGGCTATGAAGCATTTCGGAACCCGCATCAAGAAGCTTCATCAGAAAGACCTTGTTAAGGACTCCAAGAATCCGGTGAACATGTTTGATATCGTAGGAAAGGATACCATCATCGACCAGAAGCTCTGGGTAGGAACAAAATGCAACGATGACTTTACTGAAATTGGCTATGGATGCATGGATATCCAGTCTATTATTGATACAGCAAACAAGATTGGAAGCATGGACTATATCATTCTGGAACAGGATGCTACCAAACTGAATCAGCTTGAAAGTGTAAAACGCAGCATGGAAGGCTTCCACAAATTTGGAGGCATTGTTTGGGAATGAGCACATCGAAAAAATCAGGATTGTGGACAAAACCTTATATCCTTCTGTCAGTGACAAATTTTTTCGCGTGGCTTAGTTATAACATGATCACACCGGTTCTTACCGGATATATGGGCACACTTGGGGCAAGTGTGTCCATTTGTGGAATTACAGGAGGATTATTTGCGTTTACCTCTCTTTTTTCCCGGCCGGTAAGCGGAGTACTGGCAGATACGAAAAACAGGAAACATCTAATGGCAGGGTTCACGATTTTAATGACGGTTTCCCTGCTGATCTATTCGGTTATCCCAAGTATTCCGGTAATTTTACTGTTTCGCGGCATTCATGGAGTTGCGTTTGGAATTTCCAGTACTGCCAGTCTTGTACTGGTAAGTGAAAGCGCTCCGGAGGAACGTATGGGAGAGGCAATCAGCTATTATGGTCTGATGTCCGTGGCAAGTATGGCCATTGGACCAAGTCTTGGAATCTGGCTTTCAGCCCAGGCAGGATACCAGGCCTGTATGCTGGTTGGAACATTGATGCTGGCAATTGCCAGTACCGCATCCATGCTGTTTCCCTATATACGACCGGAGAAAACTGTATCAGCCAATGTTGCTTCAAAGGCTGATTCCGGGAAGGGTATTCACCTGCCGCCAATTGCAGAAAAAAGTCTTATTGGACTATCCGGGATCAACGCCTCTTTTACTATGATGAATGGCTTGGTAAGTACTTTCCTGGTGGCATTTGCCGCAGAACGGGGAATTGGAAATGTGCAGATGCATTTTACTGTAAATGCGATTGTTCTTCTGGTGACACGAATTGCACTGGCGAAAAAATTAAATGATGGAACCCTGGGAATGAGCTTATATCCGGCATTTGTTTGCGGAGTGGCAACTCTTTTGATGATCAGCAATGCCTGGTCTTTTGCCATTTTGGTTCTGGCAGGCTGTACGAAAGCCATTGCCCAGGGAATGTCCCAGCCGGCCCTTCAGACAGAGGCATTAAGAAGTGTACCGCCGGAAAAAAGAGGACTTGCCAGCAGCACCATGTATATTGGCGGGGATCTTGGACAGGCTGTAGGGCCAATCCTGGGCGGCGTTGTGGCAGAGCAGGCCGGATATGGAACCATGTATCTTCTGGGTGCAGTTCCGATTGCTGTGGCATGGGTGTATTTTGTTGTGCGTGAAAGAAAGTTGAAAGGAGTATGCTAAATGGATCAGAAAGTGAAACGGTTACTGGAAAATAAGGGCGGCAACTATATTTTCCCATTTTTCTGGCAGCATGGAGAGTCCGAAGAGGTTTTGCGTGAATATATGAAAGTGATCCGGGAAAGCAACATCCGTGCCGTATGCGTGGAAAGCCGCCCGCACCCGGATTTTTTGGGAGAAAAATGGTGGAAGGATATGGATGTGATTCTGGATGAAGCCAGAAAACGGGATATGAAGGTGTGGATCCTGGATGACAGCCATTTCCCAACCGGGTATGCGAATGGCGCCATTGAGGGAAAAAGCCTGGATCTGCGCAGGCAGAGCATTGTCACCCGCACTGTAAAATGTGAAAAAAGCGGTGTGGAAATGATGCTGCCTCTGGAAGATATAAAGACAGCACAGGCCTGGCAGCCCACACCGATGGAAGAACGGATGCTAAAAGGAAAAGTGCCGCCGGTATTTGATGATGACAGCATAATCAGTGTGACGGCAGTAAGAACCGACGAAAAAACAGAAGTTATAGATTTATCAGAGCAGATTCCATCTGGAAAAATTGACTTTAAAGTACCGGAAGGGGATTGGAAACTGGTCGTGTGCTACCGTACCCGGAACCGCGGTCCTCATCGCAGCTATATCAACATGATGGATGCCAGAAGCTGTAAAGTTCTGATCGATACGGTTTACGAACCTCATTACCAGCATTACAAAGATGATTTTGGCACTACCATTGCAGGCTTCTTTTCCGATGAGCCGGAGATTGGAAATGGACATCTTTATGAGATGGGAAAACAGATCAGTGAGCTGGAAGACCAGGCATGGAGCAGGGAAGTGGAAGCGGAACTGAAAAAACGCTGGGGTAAGTCATTTACAGCATGGCTGCCTCTTATATGGAATCAGCCGGTGGATCCTGACCTGTGTGCAAAGGTGCGCTATGACTACATGGATGTGGTCACCCGTGCAGTAGAAAGGGATTTTTCTTATCAGATTGGAAACTGGTGCCGTAAGCGCGGTGTTCAGTATATTGGACACCTGATCGAAGATAATAATCAGCACAGCCGTACCGGAAGCAGTCTTGGTCATTATTTCAGAGGGCTTGCAGGACAGGATATGGCAGGAATCGACAATATTGTAGGACAGGTTCTTCCATGCCAGGAGGAGACAAGCGGTGTTTATCCAGGTTCGAAAGGGAGAGACGGTCATTTTTATCACTATGCACTTGGAAAGCTGGCAGTTTCCGCTGCTGCGTTGGAACCGTTGAAAAAAGGGCGTTCTATGTGCGAAATCTTTGGAGCCTACGGCTGGTCAGAGGGAGTACAGCTGGAGAAACATTTGCTGGATCATTTCCTGGTGAGAGGAATCAATCATTTCGTTCCGCATGCGTTTTCAGCCAAAGCATTTCCAGACCCGGACTGCCCGCCTCATTTTTATGCACATGGAAATAATCCCCAGTATCGCCATTTTGGAAAGCTGATGGCTTATGCAAACCGTGTCTGCGAACTGCTCAGTGATGGAAAACATATAGCACCTGTGGGGATTTTATATCAGGCAGAATCTGACTGGACCGGGAAGTGCGTTATGATGCAGGAAGCTGCCATGCAGCTGGCAGACCGGCAGATTGATTATGATTTCATCCCTTCCGATGTTTTTGAACAAAGGGAAGACTTTTATACCAGGATCGGCAAAACACTGAAAATTAATCATCAGGAATACCAGATCCTTCTGGTTCCGGAGTGTGAATATATTACGAAAGCTGCAGCAGATGGAATCCGGGAATTCCTGCAAAAGGGCGGAATCGTAATCTTTAATGGACAGACCCCGAAAATAATCGGGAAAGATATAGAGATGGCGGAAACTGGGCGAAATGCAGAAGAAAACAAGGATTGGGCTTTGGGCAGCCTGCATATTTCTCTTGCAGAAACAGGTGAAAAAACAGCTCAGCTGCTGGAAAAGAAAAACACCTGGGATGTACAGATCGTTCCAACTGCCCGCCGCATCAGATATCTTCATTATCAGAATGAAAATGGTACGCATTTATATATGATTTCCAACGAGGGAAATGAATCGTACAAAGGTATTATCCGCATTAATCATAGCGGCAGCTGCTATGGCTACAATGCATGGGAGAATATTCTGGAAAAGCTTCCAATCCAGAAGACGGAAGAGGGAACGTTATTGCAGGCAGAAATTGAGCCTTTGAAGCCGCTGGTTGTGATTTTTGATAATGAAGAAGGAGAGATTCAGAGTCCGCTGCGTCTTGGTGAGGAAAAACGTCCATTTACCGCAGGCTGGAAACGCAGCATTTGCAGAAGTATTGCTTATCCTGTATTCAAAGAAAAGAAAACTGTGAAAATACCGGATGATCTTGCAGAAGAGTGGCCTGATTTTTCCGGATTTGTGCGTTACGAAAACCAGATTGTGTGGGAGAAAGGAACCCGGTTTTTGCTGGAAATCCAGAATGCATCAGAAGGCGTGGAAGTGTTTGTAAACAACGTCAGTGCCGGGATTCAAGTTGCGCCGCCGTTTCGCTATGACCTGACCGGTCTTATGAAAGAAGGCGAAAATGAAATCGCCATTGAAGCAGCAACGACTCTGGAACGCGAGATGTATGCCCG
>CAVJRB010000328.1:0-1147 GCA_963651655.1 bacterium
GCTCCAAGCAGAGCCTCTGTTGCATCGGAAACGATAGAGTCACGGTTTCTTCCGCCAGTCATGTCCTCGCCTTTGCCAAGAAGCAGGTACTGGGGCAGTCCAAAATCCCTTGCGCAGTAAGCAAGACTTGGCTCACATACCAGGCTGGCTCTCTTCTTGGTCAGCTCTCCTTCCGGGATCTGGGTGTATTTCTTATAAAGGAAATCACTGCTGATCAGCTCAAGGACTGCATCTCCAAGAAACTCCAGACGCTCGTTGCAGCCTACCTTGCCAAGCTTCTTCTCATTCGCATAGGAGCTGTGTGTCAGCGCCAGAATCAGAAGATTCTTGTTCTTAAACTCATAACCGATCCGTGCTTCCAATGCTTTTAACTTTTTTTCCATAATTAACTTCCTTCCCTCTGGCAATCCGAATATGTTCTGATGCAGTGCTGCCTGGAAACCTCAAAAAAGTTTCCAGCAGCCGCTTCCTACTATTTCACAGCAGGTCTTTGCTGTGAGATTGATGTCAGGAAAAAATCATGTATCATATTCAGACTGTCAGTATCTCTTTACTTTCTGCCTTATGCACTGCGCACTGGCAGCATATAAAGCTTTTATGCCTCTTCTTTTGATGTCTCTGCTTTTTGCGTCTCCTCAACCATGTGCGCAGCAATTTTCTCGTTGATCTTCTGCTGTCTGAACTGTACGCACTGGAAAATGGCGTGGCGAATCTCTACAGCCTTGGCACTGCCGTGTGTCTTCACAACCAGTCCCTTCAGCCCCAGAAGCGGAGCTCCGCCGTACTCGCTTGCGTCAAATGCTTTCATGGTCTCTTTGATGGCCGGCTTCACCAGAAGTGCGCCCACCTTGCTGCGGGTATCCTTCATAAGACCGCTCTTGATCATCTTCATGAAAGTACTTCCAAGTCCCTCATACAGCTTCAGGATCACATTTCCCACAAAAGCCTCGCAGACAATTACATCTGCATAGCCAGCCGGAATATCCCTTGCCTCAATGCTTCCGATGAAATTGATTCCCGGACACTCTTTCAGAAGAGGAAATGTCTCTTTTACAAGGGCGTTGCCTTTCTCTTCCTCGGCGCCGTTATTTACAATAGCTACCCGGGGATTCTTGATTCCAACAACGTCTTCCATATAGATAGATCC
>CAVJRB010000328.1:1157-6726 GCA_963651655.1 bacterium
GCACCAGATGGTCTGGTCTTGCATCTACGTTGGCGCCGCAGTCAATCAGAAGGGAAACGCCTTTCTCTGTTGGGATCAGCGGTGCCAGCGGAGGACGCTGCACGCCCTTGCTTCTGCCTACGATTACCTGGCCGCCTACCAGAATTGCTCCTGAGCTTCCCGAGGAAACAAAAGCATCTGCTTCCTGCTTCTTCACAAGGTTCAGGCCTACCACAATGGAAGAATCCTTCTTCTTACGGATTGCAACCACCGGAGGTTCTGCAGTCTCGATCACCTCTGTGGCGTTCACCACCTGGATTCTTTCTTTGGGGTAATTCTGAAATTTACTCAGCTCACTCTCAATTACTTCCTGCTTGCCAGTGAGGATCACCACAATGTCATCTCTCTCTGTAACAGCTTCTACAGCTGCCTTCACAGGCTCTGCCGGGGCGTTATCCCCGCCCATGGCATCTACTACTACTCTAACTGTCTCTGCCATATTCTTCTCCTCTTGGATTTCAGTTACTGCATCTTTTCCAGGCAGCAACACCTCTTCAACACTGTACTTCATTAATGTGAAAATATCCATTATAATCGGGACACGCAAAATCACAGGATCTTACACTATCCCGAATAATACTATTCTACTGTACTGCCCCCGGTAAGTCAATGCCAAACTTTGGTTTACTCTTCACTTCGTGACTTGACTGAGCGGGCTAACTTGGTTATACTCACTTCGGGAGCAGATAGGTGCCGGTGTGCCTCCTGGTCTTCAAAACCAGTGTGGGGCGCTAATCCCGTCCCGGATGGGTTCGATTCCCATATGTTCCCGCCAGGAAAATGTTGGAACATGAATTCAAATATATTCCAGATTAGAGTGTGCTCCCAAAAGGCTTTCTGCAAGTGTGCGCCACAATTTGTGGGAGATTTTGCCCGGATGAGGGCGCCGTAGAGGGCTACGTAGACCGAACCCGGATGAAATATACTGCAAAGTGAAGCGTGCAGATTGCCGGAATGATTTTTCAAACAGGCTCTAATTTCAACAGCTGAAAATTATATATGCATAATTAGTATTCGTTCCCCACCTGTCATCCTGGTAATTCTGTCCCCGTCAAATCCTTCCAGCAATGTAATCGCACACTTCCTGGATATCTCCAGCCGGTCACGAAACTCCCCGGTTTTGATCACACCCTTTTCCTTATATAATGCAGCCGCCATATCCAGCGCTTTCTTTCGGATATCCCGGTGCATGTAACGTTTCTCATCATATCGCACCAGCACGCCGCTTCGCACCATTTTGAAAAAAACAGCTGAAAATTCTTTCTCCCTGGAAAAATCGGACTTCACCTCATCTGTCAAAGGCGGAGTAAAACCGGAATTTAAATATAGATTCTGAATTTTGATAAATATAGGCGTATTTTTCAGTGTGTTTTCTTTGTTTTTGGTAATATTGTTATCGTTTTGGCTGTAATTTTTCCCGGTAGTTTCTATATTATTTATTTTATTGATTTCCGTCTGAGCAACCTTTGTTCCATTCCCGGACATCTCTTTACCAAAATCTGCGTCAAAACCTGTTTGAAAATGGCGTTCCGCTTCCAGCTTTCGCCTTCTCCTCCGTTTCACTGCATTTGGATTTTCCACCACGCCTCCGCCAATAGTTTCCACTGGCGAATAAAACCGAATCACAAAGTGGTCGCCAGCTTTCATCGCAGTCTGCTGCTCCATGCGAAGCTGCACCACAGCTTCTTCCCCTGGATTCATCACTTCTCTGTCAAACAAAATCACCTTGCAGATCAATTCCACCGCTCCGTGGTACAAATGTACCCTCGCGCCGCTTTTTAAAGACCGATGTCCGCTTTTCAACAATCTCAGTTTGACATCCGCCATCATCGTGCTCTCCATACTATCCGCAGCCGCCAGGATTTCCCCTCTGGAAATCTCCTCTTTCCCAATTCCTGCCAGATTCACCGCCACACGCTGTCCCGGAAAAGCACAGCTTACATTCTGCCCATGAACCTGGATTCCGCGAAATTTCACCAGCTGGGCCTTCGGATACAACATAGCACTTGAATCCATATCCAGCGCCCCATCCAATAACGTCCCCGTCACAATCGTGCCAAAGCCCTTCAAGGAGAACACACGGTCAATTGGAAGCCGAAAACTGTTTTTACCTGTTGACTTTTTCTCTGGCACAAAGACATTCGACTCGGATTCAGCTGGCATTTCCGTTAATGCGATGCTCCCTGGTTCTAACATCCCCTGTCTTCCTTGTCTTTCTGCCGAAATCACAGAAGCATTTCTCTGCGCATAATCTCCCTCTTGTGCCTCTTCCAGACACATCTGCCACAGAATCCGCCGAAGTTTCTCAATCCCGCTTCCATCCATCGCGCTTGTCACAACCACTGCTGCATTCTCCAGAAAAGTTCCCGTCACAAACGCCTGAATTTCCTCCCTCAGCCCCGGTTTCCATTCCAGATCTCCCTTGGTAACCACCACAACGCCTCTGGTAATTCCCAGCAAAGAAAGAATATCCAAATGCTCCCGTGTCTGCGGCATCACCCCTTCATCCGCCGCGATCACCAGCATGGCAATATGGATTCCGCCAGCTCCCGCCAGCATATTTTTTATAAATTTCTCATGCCCCGGCACATCAATGATCCCGGCCTCTTCCCCATCAGGAAGCTTCAAAAAAGCAAATCCATTCTCAATGGTAATCCCCCGCTTTTTCTCCTCTGCCAGCCGATCCGTATCTGTTCCTGTCAAAGCCTTCACCAGCCAGGTTTTCCCATGATCAATATGCCCCGCCGTGCCGATTATAATATGTCTTTTCATACCGCTCAACTTCCATAATAAAAATGGTTCCATGGTACCAACTCTCTCAGATAATGATACCATGAAACCAAATTATACTCAAATATTACTCTACCGTTACAGACTTCGCCAGGTTTCTCGGCTTATCCACATCCAGGCCTTTGGCAACACTGACATAGTAGCCCATCAGCTGCAGTGGCACAATCGCAAGGCTGGTTGTAAAGTATTTCTCTGTTTTCGGAACATAGACTGAGAAATCAGCGGTATCCTCAATGCTGTAATTGCCGTAGCTGGTCAGTCCCATCAGATAAGCTCCACGGCTCTTAACCTCAACCATGTTGCTCAGAGTCTTCTCAAACAGATCCTTCTGAGTCATGACGCCGATTACCAGAGTGCCATCCTCCACAAGGCTGATGGTTCCATGCTTCAGCTCGCCAGCTGCATACGCCTCAGAGTGAATGTAGCTGATCTCCTTCATTTTCAGGCTTCCCTCCATGCTGATCGCATAGTCGATGCCTCTTCCAATAAAGAAAATATCATGAGCATTTGCATATTTACTTGCAAACCACTGGATACGCTCCTTGTCATCCAGCACCTTGCTGATCTTATCCGGCAGTGTCTCCATCTCAGCAAGAAACTCAGATACACGGCTCTCCTCCAGTTTCCCCTGGACAAAAGCACTCTGGATAGACAGCAGATACATAGCGATCAGCTGTGTGCTGTAAGCCTTAGTCGTAGCAACGGAAATCTCCGGTCCTGCATAAGTATACAGCGTGTAATCGCTCTCTCTTGCAATACTGGAGCCAACCACATTGACAACACTAAGTACCGGCACATTTCTCTCCTTGGCAAGGCGAAGAGCAGCCAGACTGTCCGCAGTCTCACCGGACTGGGAAATGATCACAACCATGGAATCCTCTGCCAGGATCGGATTGCGGTAACGGAACTCAGAAGCCACATCCACTTCAACCGGAATTCCTGCCATGGACTCGATCACATATTGGCCAACCATTCCAACATGATAAGCGGAACCGCAGGCAACAATGTAAATTCTCTTAAGAGAAGCCAGCTTCTCATCGGTAAGGCCTGTCTCAGACAGATCCACATGTCCGTCTTTCACATAAGCACCAATAGTATCCTGAACTGCCTTCGGCTGCTCATGGATCTCTTTGAGCATAAAGTGCTCATATCCGCCTTTTTCCGCTGCTGCCGCATCCCACTGGATCTCCACAATATCCTTCTGGATCTCCTCGCGGTCGATATTATAGAAATGGATCTCATCACGGGAAAGCTCTGCAATCTCAAGATTGCCAATATAATAAACTCTCCTTGTCTGATCCAGAATAGCCGGAACATCCGATGCGATCAGGCATCCGGAATCCTTCTGACCAATGATCAGCGGACTGTCCTTACGGGCAGCAAACAGTTTGCCCGGATAATCCTTAAACATCACGCCAAAAGCATAGGAGCCGCGGATACGCAGCATAGCTCTGGAAATCGCCTCCAGAGGCGTCCCTGTTTTCTTATAGTAATAATCTACCAGCTTCACAGCCACTTCCGTATCGGTCTGTGAATAAAATGTATAGCCGGAACGAAGGAGCTTCGCCTTCAGTTCCTGATAATTCTCAATAATTCCATTATGAACAAGAACCACAGATCTGTCATCTGTGCAATGAGGATGGGCATTGGTCTCAGAAGGCTCCCCGTGAGTTGCCCAGCGGGTATGTCCAATACCGCAGGTACCCGGCACAGCGGAACCGCCGTCCGTCTTTTCCACCAGAGTTTTCAGGCGTCCTTTGGCCTTCACAATGGCGATCTTGTCTGTCACTTCATTGCGCACCGCAATACCTGCTGAGTCATAGCCTCTGTACTCCAGCTTGGAAAGACCCATCAGCAAAATCGGCGCCGCCTGCTCATCTCCTACATAACCTACAATTCCACACATAAAATTTTCCCTCCAGTAAAATCTCCTCTAAAAACTTATGGTCGGGGTAAGTATAACACAAAATGGAGAAATTAGGAAATATTTTTTCCTTACTTCCTGTTTTCTTCCTCTCTTTCCTGCCCCGCAGTCTTCTGCCATGCCTCAACACCCTCTGTATTTTCCTTCTGGAAAAGGATTTTAAAGGTCAGCATAAGAAGCTTCACATCCAGTTTCAGCGAATAGGTTTCAATATAAGTAAGATCCAGTTTTAATTTATCATATGGCGTTGTATTATATTTGCCGTAAACCTGGGCATAGCCGGTAAGGCCGGCTTTTACCTTCAGACGGTAATCAAACTCCGGTATTTTTTCACAGTAAACCGCTGCAATCTCCGGCCGCTCCGGTCTTGGGCCTACCAGGGACATGTCCCCTTTGAGAATATTAAAAATCTGCGGCAGTTCATCAAAATGAATCCGCCGGATGATTTTGCCCACAGGGGTAATTCTGTCGTCTTCTTTTTTGGCCAGCTGCGCCCCTTTGACTTCAGAATCCATCTTCATGCTGCGGAATTTCAGAATCATAAAAATCTGCTTATCCCGGGTAAGACGAGGCTGCTTATAAAACACCGGACCGCCGTCATAAAGCTTAATTGCAATGGCGATCACCAGCATAAATGGAGATGCGATCACCAGCATCAGCAAAGAAAACACAATATCCACAAGGCGCTTGCAAAACAGCTGCTCTGCCGTCAGTCTTAAATTACGGGAAAGAAGAAGTGTTGTGTCAAACAAATGAATATCATCTGCGTTTCTAAGCATAATATCGGAAAGCTTGGGAATGGAATAACACCGGATA
>CAVJRB010000328.1:6736-7904 GCA_963651655.1 bacterium
ATCCTTCTCAAAGCAATATTTCAAAAGCACATTCCGCTCATGGGACGGGATATCTCCTATTACTACAGCCTTATATCCGCAAATCTTCTCCTTGATCGCATCAAGTCCCAGGGAAATGGGAACCATTTCCTTAATTGCATATTTGTCCTCTCTGGTTTCCAGCTTGCTTCGCAGATCACCTGGATTATGCTCACCGTAAACCATCAGCATTTGTCTGGGCGGATACAGCCGGGTGTACACAAACCGCATGCTAACAACCCAAATCACCACGATTATAAGGTCAATCCCCGTCATAGCCAGCATTGGAGTGATATGCTCCCCCAGTCTCCAGCGTCCGATCAGGCACAGCTGCAAATACGTAATAAAATTCACGCATACTACAGAAAGGATCTGGGAATAAATCACCTCAAATACTCTCAGATATCCAACCTTAAAGCCGCCATAGATTTTATAGAAGAAATACAGCATCAGCACATACAAACCGATCACTACCTGATTTCCTCTGACAAAAAGCCTGCCGATCACATCTTTGGACGAATAAAAATTGTACCAAATATAAGCAAACAGCGCTGTCTCGATAGCAACAATCACTACCGATGACAAAAACATAATAATTCTCTTGTATCGTTCGCGATTTTCCATTTTTTCCTCCGGTAAGTATTAGAACCTGTCTGAAAAAAACATGCTCCAGTCAAATCATCTGACTTTTAATTCTTTCATAGCCTCATAGCTGGCTCTGTCGCCAATGTCATAGCGTTTTCCCGGCATATTCCACGCATACACATCAGTGTTCCTGCTAAGCCAGGCAGCAAAGCTTCCCGGCGCATCAGGCTTACAGCCCGCATCAAGCGCTTCCGAAAGTCTTGCCGCGTCCTTTGCAAGATAGCAGTAAAATGGAGGAACTGCAAGATTTCCCTTTGGAACCTGCGGCTTCTCTTCATAGGAAAGAATTTTGTCATTTTCATCTTTTACAATGATTGCAGTTCTCTGCTGCTTCTTCAGGTCGTTTTCCTCATGGCACATGACGCAGGACGCCTGTTTTTCCCGCATGAAGGACAAAAAGCCGGAAAAAGAGAAATTCACCAGATTGTCTCCTGCCACCACCAGAATATCATCCTGAATCTGCAAAGTCTCTACCGCAAACAAAATATCCTTCACGGCCCCAAGG
>CAVJRB010000329.1:0-3426 GCA_963651655.1 bacterium
GCTTCCCGGTATTTATCCGGGCCAGGGTGATGTTCAGCAATGACAGGGGAGAAGCACAGTGCCAGCCGTTAGAGATTGCAGACAGCTGGAAAAAAGGAGAAGACGGATACTATTATTATCAGAAAAAAGTATTGCCTGGACAGCGTACGGATGTGATTTTTGATAAGATTGTTATAAAAAATACAGTAAAAAAAGATGAGTTGGTAAGTTTTGATATTCTGGTTTACGAAGAATCCGTCCAGGCAGAGGGATTTTCTTCCCCGGAAGAAGCCTTTGCCAGACTGTAAGGAGGGACAGATGAAGAAAAAAATCATAGTATGTTTGGCTGCACTGACCTGTCTGGCAGCAGGCGGGGGAACGGCCCTGGCTTATATCAGTGACAGTGCACATGTGTCCAATCAGCTGGCGTTTGCCGGGGAAAATGGGCTGAATGCCAGGCTGACAGAGCCATCCTGGAATCCGCGGAAGGGCCTTCTTACAGTGCCGGGAGCGGTGATCCCCAAGGATCCTCAGGTGACCAATACCTCAGAACTGGATGTGAATGAGCTGGTGGCGCTGAAGTGTGAGTTTGTCTATGCAGACAGCTGTCCGGATCCTTCGAAAAAAGGAAAGCTTCTGAGCGCTGCAGATATGAAAAAAGCAGTGGATGTATACCAGATCGATTACAACAGCGATGATCCAAAGAAGGGTGACTGGATTCGCTTTCAGAACCAGAAAGACACGGATCCGGTCCAGTGCTTTTACTATTCCAGAGTTCTGAAACGGAATTTTCCAGGAGAAGGGGAGACAACCGTTCCCTTATTTACCAAGGTATCTGTTGATAAAAGCGTCAATTATGCAAGGCAGAACAAAGTTCTGGAAATGGGCGGTGTTGAAATCCGGATTTCCGGGCACGTCCTGCAGCAGATGTCTGGAGAAGCAAACTATGGACTGGACAATCCGAAGGCAGCTTATGAAGCCGGTTTGTTCCAGTTTCAGTAAAAAATCAGCAAGAAAGGAAGAGAAAAAATGATGAATACGAAGAAAAGAAACTTACTGGCAGCAGGCGTGATCTTCTGCGCACTGCTTTCCGGAATCGGCACTACCATGGCTTATTTTACCGAGAGTGCCCAGGAAACAAACGTTTTTACAACCGGTGATCTGGACATCGGCCTGAAGGAACCGGAATGGGATCCAAAAGACAACGATGGAAAAAACATGTATCCCGGTTATACCGTATACAAAAATCCTACTGTGAAAAATATTACCTCAGACAAAAACGGGGAAGAACCCTGCTATGTGCGGATGATCGTGGACATTCTGGATGGAGACGGCGCAGCTGTGACAGACAGTCAGGCGCTGAATCTGATCTACAAAACCATCTATTATGATGAAAGCTTTGACGGCGGATATGACAAAAAGGAAGGAACCTCAACCGGGCTGATCCAGGACCGGATTCCAGGCTACAGCCTTTCGGAGCTGGCGGCATACCCGATGGTGAATCCTCTTTGGGAAAAGGATACGGCAAGATCCACGGCGTCTAAGCTGGTATACAACTATATGGGCAAAAACGAAGATGGGATTCTGAATATCCAGGAGGAATCCGCCCTGTTCACCAATGTGGTGATTCCCATCGACTGGAACCAGACAGAAATGAAAAAGGTGGGCAACTATCAGCTGAAGGTAACTGCGCAGGCAATTCAGAGCAAGGGCTTTGCCACACAGGCAGAGGCGTACCGCATGCTGGATGAGGAGATCAAAGGAGGCACCCTGCAGGAGATCAGGAGCGCTGGCGTGAACTGATCAGAAAGGAAGAGATGCTATGAAAAAGCATACGTTTACATGTATGGCCCTTCTTGTGTTTGCAGGAATGCTGTTTGTATGCGGTGCTGTGCTGGCTGCGTGGAATGTATCAGAATATGCCGAAAACCTGCTCTCTATGTCCTCCTACAAAAATTCCATACAGGAGAATTATATAAGACCGGATCATGTAGATCCCGGACAGAAAGTCGTGAAGGAAGTATTTATTAAAAATGAGGGAAATACGGACTCTTTTGTGCGGGTGAAGGTTACCAGAATGTTCGGGAGCGTGGATGAAGAGGGGAGCTTTCAGGAAGAGAAGGATTTGGATCCAGGGCTGATTGAAATTCACTACAATACAGATCTCTGGACGCTGGAGGAGGATGGGTACTGGTACTACAAGGATGTCCTTCTGGCAGGAGAAAGTACCAGAAAGCCTCTGATGGACCGGTATTATCTGTCCGAAAAAGCGGACAACCGCTACAAAAACAAAGAGGCCAGGATCCTGATCAATATGGAGAGCATTCAGGCTGAAGGCGGTGAGATGGAGACCATCTGGGGAAAAAAGGAGCGGGATCTGGGCATTCTCTACCAGCCCTGTACCTGTGAGACTGTAACAAGCGTAATCTTTGGGGAAAACCAGAAGCTGAAAATCGGCGGGGAGACCACAGATCTGTTTGCCAATTTCAAGAACCTGACGCCGGGCTGCACAAGAAGCCAGACCATCCGCATCACCAATTCTTCTCAGATTCCGGTTCAGATGTACCTGCGTGCAGAGCTTGCAGAGCAGGAGAAAATGAGTCAGGAAAACCTGGAACTGGTGGAAAAGCTTCTGTCCAGATATGCTGTGGTGGAAATCCGCCAGGACAGCAAGGTCCTTTATCAGGGAGCTGTGGACGGGAATATGACAGGATCTGGGTGGAGCATGAAGGAGAATATTTCTCTTGGAGATTTTGTAGCAGGCGAAGGGAAAAGCCTGGTGGTGAAGCTGTCCTTAAGCGAAGAGATGGACAACCAGTATCAAAGCCTTCTTGGCAGGGTAAACTGGGTATTTTCGGCGCAGGGAGCAGGTAAAAGAGAAGAAGATCCGGATGGTTCCGAAAAAGAATATGGTCAGCAAAATTCCAGAGAAGAGAACAGCCGGAATGCAGAGGGAAAAGTTTTTTCATCTGTGACAGCAAGCCCGAAAACAGGGGATGAGACAAAAGTTGCGATGAAATGGCTGGCATTGTTTGTTGCCCTGGCAGCAATGGCGGTCAGCAGCTGGCGGCTGTACAGAAAGGAAAACCAGGATGAATAAAAGATATCCAAAAGCTGTGTGCCTGATTATTCTTTCTGGTATGCTGATCTGTTTTTGCTATCCGCAGATCCTGAAAATGAGATGTTATACCGTAGTATCAGGGAGCATGTCACCGGCACTTCCGGTGGGGGCTGCTGTTTATGTGAAAGAGAAGCAGCCCCGGGAAATAAAAAAAGGGGAGATCATCACTTTTTTTGAAGGGGAAACGGTTATCACTCACCGGGTAATGGAAATAGATGAAAACGCCCAGCTGTTTATGACAAAAGGAGATGCAAACGAGAAGCCGGATGCCCAGCCTGTGAAGTGGAAGAATGTATATGGAACCGTTGTTTTTACGGTTCCCTATG
>CAVJRB010000329.1:3436-7679 GCA_963651655.1 bacterium
ATGTACGGCTGTTTCTTAGCACCTGGAATGGAAAAACGGCGATATTGGCCTGCTTCCTGGCGTTTTATCTGTGCATGAATATCTGGGAAGGCGTGAAAGCAAAAAGGAGTGTGAAATAAAATGAGGAAAAAACGGTACATACTGGGAGGCGCAGGCCTGCTGCTGGGAATTGCATTTTCCGGGGCTGTTACAATTGCATATCTTACCAGATCAGTGGGTGAGGTGAGAAATGTGATCACAGCAGGATCTGTAAAAGCCAGGCTGACAGAGACGCATTGGGATGCAGAGAAGGCGTTGAAGGTGTATCCCGGTCAGACTCTGGAGAAGGATCCTGTTGTGCAGAATACAGGAAAGAATGAAGCAAATGTTTTTCTGGAAGTCAGGATCCCGGTGGAAAACATTTCCGTGGTGGACGAGAAAACCGGGAAAAAAACAGAAAAGGAAAGAAGAGAGCTTTTCCAGTTTGAGGCAGACACAGGGAAATGGACGCTGCTTTCTAAGGAACAGGACCGGAATAGCCAGAAATATGTTTACGGCTATAAAGAGGTACTAATGCCAGGAGAAAGCACTGCGCCTCTGTTTTCCGAGATTGTGACGGTTCCCTATCTGGAGGGGGAGCTTGATGTGAAAAGAAGCTATGACGTGCCTGTAACTGCAAAGGTGATCCAGATGCAGGATGAAGGAATGACCATGGAGAAAAAGTATGAGAACTATTTAAAACAGTATGAGGCAGACCGCCAGGAGGACGCAGGATGAGGAAAAGATTTTTTAGAAAGGCTGTACTGGCAGCTGTGATCGCTGTGCCTGCGGTATTTTCTCATCCGGACAGCAGGGCATTGGCCCAGGAAGAGGGCAAAGCCATAGAAAGCGAGGAGGAAGCCGCAGGAGCAGAGGAGCAGGAAGCGTGGAACTCTGAAGAGGAAATGGAAAATATTTCGGAAGATACCGGTGAGGAAGAGGATACTGGTTCAGAGGATGCCACAGATTTGGAAAACCAGATGGATGCAGAAGGGGACGAAGGATTTTTTACAGAAAATGATCTATTTTCTGAGATGGAAGAGGATGACCTGCTTTTTTCAGAAGGAGAAGAGGCTGTCCCAGAAGAAAATATGGAGAATCTGATCGACCTGTATGCGGCACCTGCTGGTTTTGTGCAGGAGGGCCTGCCTGTACGAAATGGAAACGGCGGCTTTATTCCGGTTACCAATGGGGAGGCGTTTTTCAGCAGCAAATATACAAGGCTTGGCTGGAATTCCAATTCCGCAGTGTATCCCTGGAGTCAGGCTGGAAGCAGTGTGCTTGCCGGGCAGAAGGTGCAGGGAGCGGTACAAGGACCTTATTATCTGCCCCTTGATAACCGTGCAAAAGGAAAATACGGGTTTCGGGTTACGAACGTAGGCTTTAACAAAGAAGCAAATACCAGTCTGGACCTTTTGATGACCTGTACGGATTATCTGGATTATACCTACGACAACAGAGGTGCAAAAATGACGGATCTGATGCCTATTTTTGGGATCAGCGATACGGATGACCTGTGGCTTCTGTTTGCAGATGGTCTTCCAGCCCAGGAAATCAAAATAGATATTGTAAAAAGCGGAACAAGTACGCCTGTACCGGGAAATTACCGCTTCAGATGGCTGGATATTGACCTGTATCAGCGTTTTGGAATCCGGCTGCAGAATGGTTCCATCGGGCACAGATATGCCACAAAGGATTCTGTAGTCAATGTGTTCCAGACAGAGCTTTTTTCCAAAAACTATGAAGTGCTGACTGCTCCTGCCGCCAAGGTAGAAGGAGAAGTGCCAGAACACACGGTAGTTTATGAAGTGGATCAATCCTCTGGCTTTTATCTTGCAATTCTCAGTCCTGGTTACGGAAATGTATCAAAGAACCCGGCGAAAGCAATCCAAAACCAGTATGAAGAAGCGTTGACCGGAACCTGCGTAAGCGTGGCAGGGCTTCAGTGGGATGCAAAAGGATACGGCCCTGTGGAATATCCCAAGCTGTCCAAAAAGACAGGAAACACACTGACACAGCAAGGAGAGTCTAATGATCTGGCAAAAATTACAGATACGTTTTATTATACCCTGCAGACCGAGATCCCGGAGGAACACCCGGCGTACTATTATAGTTCCTGCACTGTCACAGATGCACTTCCGGCAGGAGTGGATTTCGCAGAGGAGGCGGCTGTGAAAATGCTTCCATCCGGGGAAAATGTGACCGCCTGGTTTCAGATCACAGCGAAAGATGATGTGGTAAGTTTTCAGGCAACCCAGGCAGCACTGGCTTCCTCGGCATTCTATGGAAAAACATATGAATTCCAGATAAAGGCAAGGATGGACGCCTCAGAAATGACGCCCGCCTACAGTGGGAATGTGTGCAGCTATGCAGTAAAAAACAAAGGTTCCATTACCTGCAGACACAAAAACGGGCAGGAGGGGACAAACTGGTCCAATGAGGTTGTTTCCCGGGCAAAGGTTCAGCGGCCGGAACCGGAAAAGCCGCAGAAATGGATCATAGACGGAACAGCAAAGGTAAAAGCAAAAGAATATAAGGGCAGGGATTTTGAAACGGTATATGAGATTTCCCAGCAGATTCCCCAAAACACAGAACAGTGGAAAATCGCAGGCCTTCATATCCAGGATGAGCTTGCAGACTGTTTTGAGTTAAAATCCGCAAAGCTTCTGGATGAGCAGAATGTGCTGGCTTCATTTGGAACTTCTGGAGGAACAGATGGAAACTGGAAATTAAGTGTGAAAAATCAGCTGCTTAAGCTGTCCTCTATTGGTTCCCTGCCAGAAAGCAGCTACGGGAAAATCCTCAGACTGCAGCTGACGGTAAGATTAAAAAACGGCTGCAGTCTGAAGCCTTATTACGCAGTGAACCAGAATCCCGACATTCTGGAGGCACATGTGTATAATATGGCCTCGGTTATTTTTGAATGGCATCAGGGAACCCCAGCCTCTGTTTCCGGGAATACAGATAAAACAGAAGTGATCATAAAAGAAGATACTCCAAAGGGAATCATAACTGTTCGGAAGAAAGATCCTTCCGGCAGAAACCTGCAGGGAGCTGTATTTGAAGTAAAAGCTGCGGCAGATATCTATTCTGTTGTGGGAACGCTTCTGCTTTCTTCAGGAGAAACAGTGGACAAAGTTACTACGGATGAAAGCGGAACAGCCATTTCGAAGCCTCTTTATATGGGAAAATATACAGTAGAAGAACGGACTCCGCCAAAAGGTTACGTGGTTACGTCAAAAGTCTGGGATGTGGAATTAAAAGAAGGAGATGCACAAAAAACAGCTGCCTTCCAAAATGAGGAAACTGTGGTCCGCATTAAAAAGGTATCCAAAAAGGAAAATGTCAGCGATCCGGATCGGTGTCTTGCTGGCGTAAGCTTTCTTCTGTGGGAGAAAACACAAGGAGCAGACAAAGGGAAGCTTTATACAACAGACGCAAATGGTATGATCCAGATCAAGGGTCTTGTCCCTGGAATCTACGTATTTCAGGAAAAAACAGCGCCGGAGGGCTATGTACCGGACGGACGCTCCTATGAATTCACAGTAGATGAAAACGGTCTTGTGGAACAGGAACAGGGACATACCATTACAGTAGAAAATGGATACACCAAAGCAGAATTTCGAAAAACAGACAAAGCCACCCAAAAACCGATAGCTGGCGCCACCCTGCGGCTTACAGACGCAATGGGAAAAATCGTGGACACCTGGGTATCGGGGACAACGCCCCACAGAATCAACCGGCTGGCAGCAGGAGAGTACCTTCTGACAGAACTGGAAGCTCCAAAAGGCTATAAAAAGGGTGCTCCTGTAAAATGCGTGATCCAAAATGAGGAAGCCGTCCAATCCTTTGAGATGACAGATGTGAAGCTGGTGACCATCCAGGTGGACAAAGTAATCCATGGAAAGGAAATTGTATGGGCCCATGGAAATCCTGTTTTTACATTTCGCTTGCAGGGAACGGATCTGGATGGGGAAAAGTACACTTATTATGATACAGTAGAATTCACCAGGGAAAATACAGATACCTCCAAAGACGCAAGACTAAGCCTGTCTTTTGAAGTTCCTGCAGGGGTATATACCGTTTCCGAATGCAGGATCATGCGGTATGAACTGGAAAAGATTGACGGCGTATCCGGCGGAAAGATAAATGGAAAAGAAGTGCAGTTCGACCTGTCTATGAATCAAAATGGAACCGCCGTATTTACCAACAAAAAAACAACGGA
>CAVJRB010000330.1:0-2083 GCA_963651655.1 bacterium
AAGAAAAATGGCCGGATGTCAGGCAGACGCCAGTAAAAACCTGGAAGGAAAAATGAAAACACAAAATAAAAGAGAAAACGATTGCTGAATTTGCTTCAGCGGCGAACAGGAAAAAATCCGAAGCGCTTATGAAAAAGGGACAGAGGCCCCACCGCCTCTGTCCCGATTTGCAATGTCACATCAGCATCCGCATCCGTTTCCTAAGCCGCCGCAAAGGAGCAGAAGGATAATGATGATCCAGCAGCAGTCACCATTTCCGTTGCCGCATCCGTTGTTGCATCCGAAACCGTTTCCGCCGCATGCGCAAAGAAGAATAATGATCCACAGAATGTTGCATCCGCAGGAGCCATTTCCCCAGTTGGAAAGTCCGCAGCCGCAGCCATTGTCATTGCCGCATCCACATCCGTTGTTGCATCCGCATCCGGATCTTTCCTCACCACAGCCACAGTTTGTTGCAGCTAAATCACTCATGCCTGAAACCTCCAGAAAATGTTTACAGTTCATCATATGGAAGGGACAGCCCCTGTGTGACAAAGCAGTTGACAGAAAAACAAAAATTAGCTATAATAATTATGAATTTAATATTTTTGTAATCTTTGCAACAAAATTGACACATTCATTTGTCAGAAAGTAACAATCACAGTAATTGTGATGGTACAGAACAGTTACCAATCACACATTGGGGGTAGAGTGTGCAGTTCCGGGGGAAAATTTGGAGGCATGCTCATGGGGAGTGATTGAAATGGAGAGGACATCTGTTATGAAAAGAGAGAGTAAAAAAGGAAACTGGTTTTCTGCACTGGCGCTTCTTGTTCTGCTGGTTCTTCTTGCCATGCCAATGACATCAAAGGATGTACAGGCTGCTACAGCTGGATTTAAGACCATAAACGGCAAGACCTATTACATAACATCAAGCGGTGCCAAGCACAAGGGCTGGCTGACCCTGAAAGGAAGGAAATATTATTTTGATGCCAAGACGGGCGTTCAGCTAAAGGGCTGGCAGAAAGATACGAAAGGAAGAAATGTCCGCTATTTTACCAGCGGCTCCGGTGCAATGGTCACTGGATTTTTGAAAAGTTCAACCGTTACCAGGTATTTTAATCCTTCCAACGGAAGAATGGTTCGCGGCTGGCTGACTCTGAACAAAAAGAAGTATTATTTCACCAGTGGTTCCGGCGCAATGATAAAAGGCCGCTGGCTTACAGATTCCAAAGGCCAGAAACGTTATTTTAACAGCGATGGTACCATGAAAACAGGCTGGTATAAAGATTCCAAGACCAAATACAGCTATTATTTTAATACAAGCAACGGAATTGCCTACACCGGACTGAAGAAAATAAGCGGAAGCTACTATTATTTTTCCAAGAAAAGCGGCGTGCGCTATGAGAAGGGCTTTGGACATGTAGGTTCCAGACATTATTACTTCAACCCAAGCAACGGCAAGGCCCAGACCGGCTGGCTGACCCTGAACGGAAAGAAATATTATTTCAATACTTCTTCCGCTGTTATGTACATGAATACCACTGCTACCATCAGCGGCAAGACCTACATCTTTGACAGCAATGGAGTGGCAACAGAGAAACAGAGCAGCAATACCACAGGCAGCACTTTCACATGGTATGACCAGAAGCACAAACGCAATTATACCATTCTGAGTCAGTTTAATACCCATACCGGAATTGCCAATGGAGCAAAATCCAATCTTGACATTCTGGCAGCAGTGTGCGAGACAGAAGCCGGAGACCAGGGACTTGCAGGTATGAAGGCAGTTGCCCTTACTGTTCTGAACAGAACCCTGGATGCAGGCTTCCCGTCTGACGTTCGCTATGTGGTTTATCAGAAAGGACAGTACTCCGTAGTCACAAACGGTTCCCTTCAGAAACGTCTCAACGGCCAGTTTGAGGACCGCGCAAGTGCCTACAAGGCAGCACAGGAGGCTCTTGACAGCTTCAATGCTTACGTTCTCAAAGGAACCGCCCGCAAGGTAAGCGGCATGAAGGCCAAGGATTTCAACTACAAGTATTTCATGATGAATTCCGCCTTCACGAAACAGCCCTTAAATTTCGATAAGGTTGTATATGAG
>CAVJRB010000330.1:2093-3779 GCA_963651655.1 bacterium
ATCACACATTCTTTGTAGACTGGGTATAAGAGAGGAGAAAGGATGAATCCTTATTTATCCGCGATCCTGACAATAGCAGGCTTAGTCCTGCTATTTGTTTTATGGATCCTTTATGAGAATCGGAAGATCAGAAACAACACCCTGGAGCGGATCCGCAGAAACTGGGGAAAGCCCTCCAAAAGACAGTATGAAGCAGGAGACCTGGAGCAGATTTCTCATTATTTTCGCAGAAAAGAAAAAGAGGGTTTTGTCATAGACGACATTACCTGGAATGATCTGGATATGGACCGCCTGTATAAAATGGTGAACCAGACTGTTTCCTCACCGGGAGAGGATGTGCTTTACGACATGATGCGGCGCCCTGTATTTTCCCGGGAAGAACTGGAGGAACGGGAAAAGCTGGTGGAGTTTTTTTCCTCTCATACAAAGGAGCGGGAGGAAATGCAGCTGCATCTTTCCAAAGTGGGAAAAACAAGGCTGGGTTCCCTGTCCGATACGGTACTGGCCTTAAACAGTTCTCCCAGGGTAAAAACAGGGATCCATGTATTCATGCTGACATTGATCCTGCTGGATCTGGCTGTGCTTCTTCCTTTGAATCCGCTGGTGGGATTTTTCATATTTTTGGTGCTTATGGTGGCGAACATTACCATTTATTATGTGGGAAATGACAGAAGCCTGATCGAAGCTTACCTGGACTGTTTTACCCATCTGCTTCGCATGCTCTCCGTGGCAGAAGAGATGAAGAATGTAAAATGGCCAGAGGTGAGAAAACAGATGGAAGCCATCGCGGAGGCGAAGGCAGCCTTTGCAGGACTTAGCCGCAAAGCCTTTTTCCTGACCAGCAAAAATACGGACGGAGGGGATCCTTCCCAGATTGTGATGGAGTATATCCGGCTTCTGACTCACGTGGATATTCTGGTGTACAACAGCCTGCTGAAAGAGGTGCAGGGAAAAACAGAAGCGATTATGAAGCTGATCGACAACATCGGGGAGCTGGACGCCTGCATTTCCATTGCCTCTTTCCGGGAAATGCTTTCTCTGTGGTGCCGGCCAGAGTTTGTGGTTGAACATACCGGGACTGCGTCCCAGATCCAGATGCAGGTGGAGGATCTTTACCATCCTTTACTTACAGAAGCAGTTGCCAACAGCTTCCAGGTATCCGGCGGAACCCTTGTGACAGGTTCCAACGCATCGGGTAAATCCACCTTCCTGAAAAATGCGGCCATGAACAGCATTCTGGCCCAGACTCTTGGAACCTGCACCTGTTCTTCCTACCGGGCCCCTTTTTTGAAGGTGATGACTTCCATGGCCCTTCGGGACGATATGGAAAACGGAGAGAGCTATTTCATTGTGGAAATCAAATCCCTGAAGCGGATCCTGGATGAGAGCAAAAAGCCGGAGCCTCTTCTTTGCATTATAGACGAAGTACTTCGGGGAACCAACACCATCGAGCGTATTGCGGCTTCCTCCCGGATCCTGGCAGCCCTTCATCAGAACTGGGTGCTTCCTTTTGCGGCAACCCATGACATTGAGCTGTCCTATATTCTGGATTCCCTGTATGACAATTATCATTTTGAGGAAGAAGTGAAGGAAAAAGAAGTGGTATTTTCCTATATTCTGAAAAAAGGACGGGCGACCTCGAGAAATGCCATCCGGCTTCTGGATAGGCTGGAGTATGATCCGGGA